>JANJXJ010000186.1 GCA_024709105.1 Lentimicrobium sp.
TGCGGGGCGCGCCTGCGGTCGGGGACATAAATTAAGAAATTAAACGTTTTTCTGCCGAATAGTAAAAACTACCAATTGATACTTGTTAACTTTAATAAATCTTAAACGGTCAACCAAATTCAGGAATTGACAATTTGACAGACCTCTTACTTCATACTTCTTACTTCCTACTTCTTTCCTCTCCCGTTATCGCTACACGCTCCCGGGACAAGCGACCTCTTACTTCTTACTTCTCTCGTTATCGCTGCGCGCTCCCGAGACAAGTTACTTCTTACCTCTCCCTTAATCGCTACACGCTCCCGGGACAAGCGACCTCTCCCCTCTCCGTTGCCCTGAAGTCTTAAAATTAAAGTTGTGATAAATAAATTATAAGATTGGTTTTGCACTTTCAAGCGGGGGTTGGTTTATTCCCAATGAGTTGTCTTTACCTAGTAAAAAATCGTCGGCTATTGTATTTAAGGCACTCTTGTATTCCTTAAGGTTAACAGGTTGGGAAAGCCAGTTCACATTTTCAAGCCATTCAACCGGGAACGAAGACAAGCGCTGCTCAACATCCAGTTCGTTGATGACTGCTTTTTGTTTGGAGTGATAAAAAATATCCATCCAATTAAACGAGTATCTGGCTGAAATGTGAATTATATCGAAAATATCTTTTGGTTCTTCGCGGCCAACAAGGGCAGTAAGTTTATTCGACAGAATATTTAAAGGAGTATCAATAAAACCATACTTATAAGCCGCTGGTTTACCTGCATAATATTCAATATCGTTTACAAACTCGATCTTTAAGACTAAATCATCTTTGGTTATAAAAAGCCTGGAAAAGTCTTCAGTAAAAAGTGACTGCTGCAAATTAACAGAAAACTGTCCTTTAATTTTCCGGTTCAATTCTTTTATTAAACCGGGATATTGGGCGTTAGCATTGGTGAAGAAATCAAGGTCATCGCTGTACCGGTGATTGAGATAAAAACGCCCGAGTGCAGTACCTCCAGTAAGGTAAAACGGATGCCCAAGTATAAACCACCAGGAAAGAAATTTATCCTGAAGTTGGTACAACCTGCTGTAATCTTTGCCGGACATATTCATATTTTAAACGTAAAGAAGGCGATCTGAGCTTTTTTACAACCTGAGTGGTTAATAAATATTTCACCTGCCCCGGGCTGAATAATTGGAGTACGGTAAACCATGAATAAGATTCCAGTATTTTAAGAAAAATCATTTCCTGGTTATAATGCCCGGCCTGTTTTATCTCACCACGCAGCACCGCTTCGATATCTTCAGCAGATATAGAATAATCCCAAAGAATGTTTTTCAATAACGCAAATCGTTCAGCCGCTTCCATTTGATGCAAAGATAAAGATTAATTGCAAAAAGCCGGTGAATTGGCGCGAATTAACATTGAAAATAAAGCCGCTAACTCAAATTTACAACAATAAAATCTTAAACGGTCAACCAAATTCAGGAATTGACAATTGACAGACCTCTGACCTCCGACCTCTGACCTCTGATCTCTCTCGTTATCGCTACGCGCTCCCGAGACAAGCGACCTCTTACTTCATACTTCCTACTTCTTACTTCTTTCCTCTCCCGTTATCGCTGCACGCTCCCGGGACAAGCGACAAGCGACTTCCGTTCGAACAAAGCTGCATCAATAGTTTAACCCAAATGCCCATAAAGGCAAAACGTTTTTGTAACCATATTCTATTGTATCTTTTACAACAAAGGCATCGGGCGTATTTTTAATTTGTTCCTGAGATTTATTTCTTCCGCCAACTTCAAAGGTATATTTGCCGATTTTAAAATCGGCAACTGTTGAAGAAGCCACAACATTATTTACCCTGGTTTGATTCAGAAAAAAAGTTTCACGTATATTTCCGGTTTCAGGTTCTTTTGCTGATAAATAATACATCAGGTTGGTATTGTCAATATAAACTTTATCAACTTTTCCCAAACCGATTACTCCTTCTGACTGGTCGCGCAAGCGGGCAATAAGGCCTGCATCCTCCATTAAAGTAAGATATTCTTCCAGAGAATTACGGCTTATTTCCAACTTTGCGGCAAGTGATACAAAATTGGGTTTAAATGGGACGCTTCCGGCAACTACCAGCAACAGTTTTTTAAGCTTCCGCGCAGTTGTTACTGATAAATTTGCGAACTGCGGTATGTCAACTTCGAGCGTAAGATTCAGTATTTGCCCCAGCCTGATTTCAAGGTTATCCTCTTTAGCTATAGGATAATAACCATTCAACAAATATTCCCTGAAGAGGGGCAACGGGTGCTCTACACTGTTAAGCAATGTAATGTTATTGCTGATTAAATCTTCAAACGAATGTACCGGAACATCAATATTGTGTTTAAATCTGAGGTACTCGCGAAACGAAAATCCCTGCATAAAAAACATTGGTGCCCGGCGACTTAAATCAGCCATTCCTTTGCGAATATCCAGCACTGAGGAACCGGTAAAACAAACCTTCAGATCAGGATAAAAATCGTATATGTTTTTAAGCTCTCTTGACCAGTCTTTGTATTTGTGAATTTCGTCAATGAAAAGTTGTTTTCCTCCGTTTTTATAAAATTCATCAGCCACATCGGCAAGCCGGTGGTTCGAAAAGTAAATATCATCTGCCGAAACATACAACAAATCCGGCACATTCTGCTCTTTGATATATTGCAGAATCATGGTTGTTTTACCCACTCCCCGCGGGCCCGTAAGTCCCGCCATGCGACTGTTCCAGGGGAATTTGCCGTACATATAGCGCTTAAATGAAACGTCAGTGCGGGCAAGCAGGATTTGCTGTTTTTGATACAATGTTTCCATCTTTACAAGAATTAAGTGCACAACACGATGAACACAAAGTTACAATATTGTTCAACACATAGTGCATTTCCATCTGAAAAAGATCAAGTGTCTGAAAAATTTCATGCTAAGTTTCAGAAAGTGAATGTTACGACAAAAAATAAAAATATCAATTGACGCTGATTAACTTTAATAAATCTTAAACGGTCAACCAAATTCAGGAATTGACAGACCTCCGACCTCCGACCTCCGATCTCTCTCGTTATCGCTACGCGCTCCCGAGACAAGCGACCTCTTACTTCTTACCTCTTACTTCTCTCGTTATCGCTGCGCGCTCCCGAGACAAGTTACTTCTTACCTATCCCTTAATCGCTGCGCGCTCCCGGGACAAGCGACCTTCTATTTCTCTCCGCATTTGCATCGGTTTCCACAAAAACCTTAACTTTATACCCCCAAACCAAACCCAGATGATCATCAGAGAACTTATACACTCCATCGAAAACATTGCCCCTGTAGCCTGGCAGGAATCCTACGACAATGCCGGACTCATCATCGGCGATGCCTCACGTGAATGCACCGGAGCCCTCATCTCCCTTGACGTTACCGAGGCTGTGCTGGATGAAGCCATTACATTGGGCTACAATCTCATCATAGCGCATCATCCGCTGGTATTCAAAGGCATAAAGCGCATCGGCAGCCACAGCGATCAGGATCGCTGCATAATAAAAGCAATAAAAAACGATATAGCTGTTTACGCCGCACATACCAATCTCGACAATGCCCCCAACGGAGTAAATAAAATGATTTGCGACAAATTGGGTTTGCTTTCGCCTCAGATACTTGAGCCCATGCAGGGAAGCCTGAGAAAACTGGTAGTGTTTGTCCCCGAAAATCATGCCGGGGAAGTGCGCAAAGCCATGTTTGAAGCGGGAGCCGGCCACATCGGGCAATACGATCAGTGCAGCTTTAACAGTCAGGGAACAGGAACTTTCAGGGCTGGAGAAAAGGCCAATCCATGGTCGGGCGAAACAGGTGAAATACAATATGAACCCGAAGTGCGCATAGAAGTAATTTGTGATGCCCATCAGCTCAACCGCATAGTTGCCGCCATGAAACAGGTACATCCATACGAAGAAGTGGCCTGGGACGCCTATTCTCTGGTCAATGCAAATCCATGGGCCGGTTCGGGAATGGTGGGCATGCTGGCAGAAGATACTGACGAAATCACTTTTCTGGAAAAGGTTAAAACCACCTTCGGCATTCCGGTGATCAAACACTCCCCGCTTACCGGGCGCAAAATAAGAAAAGTGGCAGTTTGCGGAGGTTCGGGCAACTTTCTGATTTCAAAAGCCATGTCGGTGGGTGCTGATATATACATAACCGGTGAGCTGAAATATCACGACTATTTCCTGGCCGAGGGTAAAATTCTGCTGGCGGATGCCGGTCATTACGAAACAGAACAATTTACGAAAGAATTATTATATCAGATTGTTAAAGAAAAATTTACTACCTTTGCAACCCGAATTTCCATGGCCAATACCAATCCGGTCAATTATTTGTAAATCAATATAATAACTCTGCTTCGCATGGCAAAATCAACGTCAAAAGACACGGCTTCCGCCGAAAACGTATTACAGACCCCCCAGGAAACCGAAGTACAGGGTACCATTGCCGCACATGTTACTCTCACCCACCACGATGGCGAAGAAACTGAAATCTCCATCGAAAAGAAGCTGGTAGCGCTTTACAGCCTTCAGCAGATTGACTCTCAGATCGACAAGATCAAGATCATCAGGGGAGAGCTTCCTTTGGAGGTTGAAGACCTCGAGGACGAAATCATCGGCCTTCAAACCCGCATCGACAATCACATTGCCGAAATTGAAAACCTCAGAGTATCTGTAAAGGAAAAAGAAAACGCTATAAAGGACAGTCAGCTGCAGATCAAACGCTACGAAGAACAGCAGATGAACGTTCGTAACAACCGCGAATACGACTCTCTTTCCAAAGAAATTGAGTTCCAGAATCTTGAAATCGCTTTGGCCGAAAAACGCATCAAGGAATTTACACATCTGTTCAACCTCAAAAACGAAGAGATTGTTGTAGCTCAGAAAGTTCTTGACGAGCGCAAAAACGACCTCGAAATCAAGAAAAGCGAGTTGGCTGATATTGTTAGCGAAACCGAGAAAGAAGAGCTCGCACTCAAAAGCAAATCTGATGAATTTCAGCGTTTTATCGAAGATCGCCTGCTGGTAGCCTACAAACGCATCCGCAAGAATGCCCGCAACGGACTGGCAGTGGTTAGCGTTGAGCGCGATGCCTGTGGCGGTTGTTTCAGTGCGATTCCCCCTCAACGTCAGCTCGACATCAGAATGCACAAAAAAATCATTGTGTGCGAATACTGTGGCCGTATTCTTATTGACCAGGGCCTCGCAGCAAGCATACACAACCAGGAATAATCATTCCCCGAACAAATTTGAAAGGAAAGCCAACGGCTTTCCTTTTTTTTGTCTGTCTGAGCAGGAAAACGCCAATAAATATGCCGGAATGCAGAGGGGGCCGGAATTTTTATGAACTTTGCAATATGAAGCACCTGCTGTTGCCTTTACTTTTGGTATCAAACCTGATGGTTTTTTCAGGGGAGTACCGGTTGAACAGCAACGTAAACAAAGCTTACGACTGTGTGCTGAGCCTCCGCCTGAACGAAGCCGCGGGCATCCTCAGTTCCGAAAAAAAGGCCGGCACCGGTAATCTCTTTATTCCTTATCTGGAGCATTATTCCGATTTTCTCAAAACCATCATCTCGGAAGAAGCTGACATTTACGAAACCTTTAAAACCTCGGCCAGCGAGAGACTAAGTCAGCTCGAAAATGGGAATAAAAGTTCTCCCTGGTATCAGTACGGCATAGCACAACATTACCTGCAGCTTGGTTTTGCGAAACTGCGTTTTGGCCATTCTTCTTCGGCTGCGCTCGACATCAATAAAGCATACCGTTTGCTGGTGCGCAATCATGAAATGTTCCCCGCTTTTGCGCCCAACCGCACAGCCCTGGGGTTGATGCAGGTGCTTATAGGCTCAGTCCCGGATAATTATCGCTGGGTGGCCAGACTTTTTGCCTTTGAGGGCACCATTGAAGGAGGCATAGCCAATATGCAGCGGGTGATGCAGGATGAGGCTTTAAAAAGTGAATTCCCTTTCCTGAAAGCCGAAACCATTTTTTTGCTCACCTTTACTACCTTCAATCTTTCACCCGGCCCCGGTCAATCGGCTTTTGCCGAAATGCTGCTGAATGACAGCAACAACACCGGACTGATATCCGGGAATCCCCTGCTCACTTACTCAAAAGCTGTTTTTCTGATGCATCAGGGAAAAAGCAGCCAGGCAGCAGAACTGCTCACAGCTGCAAAGTTCGGCGCCAACCACTTCCCTTTTCATTATCTCGATTACCTGAATGGTATTGCCCGGCTAAATGCTCTGGATTACGGGGCTTCGCTTTATTTTCTGAAATACGTAAATCATTTCAGGGGAAAAAGTTTCATCAAATCGGCCTATCAGCGCCTGGCCTGGGCGGAACTGCTCAAAGGCAATGAAAAAGGTTATTATGCATACATGCAACGGGTAAAATTACTGGGCAACACCACGCTCGACGGAGATGCACAGGCGCTCAAAGAAGCCGAATCAGCTGCAATGCCCCATGTTCAATTGCTGCAAGCCCGGCTGTTGTTCGATGGCGGATATTATGCCCGTGCCCATGAGGTGCTTCAGTCAGTTTCGCCAGCCAGCCTGCCCGACGAGCGCAGCAGACTGGAATATCAGTACCGCAAGGCCCGCAACCACCACGAGTGGGGCAAAACCCGGCAAGCTATTGAAGAGTATAAAAATGTAATTGCCGAAGGCAGAAATCAACGGTACTATTTTGCCGCCAATGCAGCTTTGCAGCTGGGTTTGATTTATGAGAAACAAAATAAACCCGAAGAAGCAATCTTGTATTATAAAGAATGTCTTTCTATGGATTATGACGAATATCGCAGCAGCATAAGCATGAAAGCCAAAGCAGGACTCAACCGGCTGCGGAAATCACCCTGAGGTAATCACCTGAGCAACGGTGATGGCTGAATGAAGGTTAGCCGGGAAAAAGTAAGACCTTCTATAATAAGAAAAACATGTCCAACCCGGGCGGTAAACCCGGAAGGTCAATGAAAACAACATTTTGTTATTCGTAAAACATGTTTAGCCCTGGAAGGGCGCAGCATTGTTAGCTTATTAGTAAACAATAGTTTTTCATAGGTGCAGAGCACCGCAGCGTGATACAGAATCTGGAATGGCCGGGTTAAACGTTAAAAGTAAGACCTTCCAGGTTAAGAAGAAAACCTGGAAGGACATTATTTCGAATAGAATCGGGACTGCTTCAAACAAGAAGACCTGACAAGTTGGAAGAAAACTTGTTAGGTCATTTTCCATTTAACAGGGGGGTGGAAGGAGATGAAAATCAAATTTAGGCATGGTAGAAGCGGAATTGCAAATTCCGCTCAGCGGGGACATTACTTCGAATAGAATCGGAATTGCTTCAAACAAGAAGACCTGACAAATTGAAAGAAAACTTGTTAGGTCATATAGCATTATAAAGTTTATGCCGAAGCCCTATCGAAACCAACACCTTCCCGTTACTCCGGATCTTAGATATTTGAAATTTGACATTAGAAATTTAAAAATTTGAACTCTTCCTTAACCACTCAATCTAACTTTACTGAATGATAAAAAAAGGCGGATCCGTCACGAATCCGCCTCAGGAGCTATATAGAGTTAAATGAGCTGGGGTAAGAAGTGTTTAGTATTTTATACCAAGAGTTACCATAAAAGTGTTGTTGAAAGTGGTGGTTTCGGCTGCTTTAACCAATCCGTTGTACAGATAATATTCATCGTCATACTGCGAACCTACCCAGGCCAGGTCAATATAGAAACCTTTTTCACGGATTCCGATGCCTGCTGAGTAAGTATTCATAGCCGAATTGGTTCCGACATTGTAAGGGTTGGCTGAAATTGCATATCCACCTCTGAAATTGAGGGCGCCATACCGCCACTCGGTACCAAACCTGAAATTATTGGCTTGCTGGTACATGCTGCGAATGGCTTCATTTTCATCATAAAAATCGTAATCGGGAGCAAGCAGACGGGCTGTTGAATAATCAACAAACTCATAATCAGCTGAAATTACTCCATGTTTCCCGACAATGATTCCAACACTTCCTATGGCTCTGAAAGGTGTGGTAAGTTCATATTCATATATACCGTTGGCGCTGGCCGAAGGGTTAAAACCATTGTCGTATTTTGCGCGGATGGTGCTTCTGTATTCATCGGTCATACCCGAATAAAAGGTAGGAGTATGAATTGCTCCTCCCAGCCTCAGCCAGTCGGTTGCCCTGAGGATAAGGCCAAATTTGAAGTTGATTCCGGTTCCGCTGGTTTCGAGAAAATCAGTGCGGGTCATTGAGTTAAACACAGTTTCGTCGTCGGGCAAAGCTGTTTCGGTAAAGGTGGCATTTTCGCTGTATCTCAGGTAAGGGATACCCACGGTAGCGCCCAGATATACTTTATCGTTGTAGTTTGCACCAATTGAAAACACCATTTCATTGATAGATCCCTTGGAGTCAATGCTTTTGCGCTGATTTACACCACCATAGGGTTTATCCACTCCATAGGTCCAGGTGGATGAATCGGTAACAAAAAGCAGTTCAGTATCGTATGCCAGCCGGGTATCAAAGGTTCCGAGGTCTTCGGGGTGAACACCCTGAGCGCTTTCCATGTATCCGGTAAGGATTGATGAGTTGAAGTTATCGCCTTCAATTCTTACCCGGTTATTGAAGTTGGCCATACGGTTGAGCCCGAAGCCAAACTGTACATTTTTCCAGCCTGAGCCATTTCTGCTTACATTGTCGTTGGTCATTACCAAACCCACACTACCGATGTTGAAGTTATATTTTGAATCTTCGCGGAAGTTGCCATCAAGCAGGGCTTCGGTACGGGTAAGGCCAATTGCGGGAGTAAAGGTAATTTCAGAGCTGCGGTACAATCCTATACCTGCAGGATTGTGGCTGAGGGTAGTAAAATCAGCACCCAGGGCACCAAAGGCTCCGCCCATGGATACAAATCTGGCGGTACCCGAATAATTGAGGCGTGAATACCGGAGGGCATCAATTTCGTTTTGCGCTGTGGTTTCGGCAGTAAACAGTGCCGCTATGAGAGAAATTAAAACTAGCTTTTTCATGAGTTGGTAGTTTAAAGTCAGGTAATGCTTATGCTATTGATTATCTGCGTCCGCTGCCCGATGAAGATGACCTTCCGCTGCTGCCCGACGAAGATGAAGATGATGACGACGATGAAGAACGTGAAGGTGCTGAGTAGCTGCTGCCGGAAGATGATGATCTTGAAGGCGCTGAATAGCTGCTGCCCGAAGAAGATGAACGTGAAGGTGCCGAATAGCTGCCACCAGAAGAGGGAGATGATGAGCGCGAAGGAGCGGTATAGGTGCTGCGGCCTTCGTTACGCGACGGCGACTGATAAGACGGTGTAGCCTGACGCTGAGGAGTTACCTCTCTGTACTGCTGCCTGGGCGGCTGATTTGATGGCGTTGCCTGCCTGGGCTGTGTGCTTTGCTGTGGCCGTGCCTGACCGGGCTCTCTTGAAACACCGGTTTCGCGGTTGTTCCTGTATTTCGGAGTAGTAAATTCATCGCTGGAGCGCGGTTGATTGTAACCCGGAGCACGATATTCCTGAGGAGTATTCCTTTGCACCTGACGTTGCTGTGGTGCCTGATATCTGCGTTCGCTCTGGTTTTGAGTACCTGCATTGGGCGATTCATTTCTTGATCGCGGATTCTGAGGTGTACTGTAGCGGCCGGGCTCGGTACGTGCCGGGGCTGTGGTTCCGGAGTTAGAAGGAGCATTATTGCGGCCAGGCTCAACATAACCCGGATTGCGGGTGCCAGGTTCTTCGCTGCGGCCGGGGGCTGTTGTTCCGGGATTAGCCGGGGTGCTGTAGCGGCCGGGTTCTGTACGTCCCGGGGTAACAGTTCCGGGCTGAGTGGTACGGCCGGGAGTAACATTTGCAGGTTGCTCTGTGCGTCCCGGGGTTACTGTGCCGGGTTGTTCAGTGCGGCCGGGAGTTACAGTGCCGGGTTGAGTTGTGCGTCCGGGAGTTACATTGGCAGGCTGCTCTGTGCGTCCGGGAGTTACGGTTCCGGGTTGTTCGGTGCGGCCGGTTGTGGAAGTGCCGGCAGGGCGTCCGGGTTCTTCGGTTCGGCCGGTTGTAGAAGTGGCTGTTCGTCCGCTTCCTGAGTTGCGGCCCGAGCCTGATATAGCGGTTCCCGAAGAATTGCGCGGAGCATCAATACGACCGCTTTTGATGGCTGATTCATACCTTTCGCCGAAAGTAGTACCGGCATTTCTTCCGCTGCCCGATCCACCGCTCAGGCTTGAGTTCCGGTGTCCGTAATAATAGGAGTTGTTGTCAAAACTGTTGTAATAATATCCGTTTCCATCGTAAAAGCCATCCCAGTAACCATTCCAGTAGCCGTGGTTGTAGCCGCTCCAGTAACTTCCGTAACCGAATCCGTAGTAAGGATATCCCCAACCATATCCATAGTATGAATCCCAGTAGGAATATCTCCAGTATGAAGGATAGCCCCAGGAGAATCCAAAGCTGGGATACCACCAGTTGTAACCCATATAGATGCTGGTGCCCCAGCTCCATGGGTTGTAGTCGTACCAATACATATTGGTGTAGTAAGGTGAGTAGTAGCTGCTGTAGTAAAAATCGGAGTGGAAGCGGCGCAGCCTGGCAGCATAGGCATAATCGTAATAATCGTCGCTGTCGTAATAGTTGTTGGTGATATAGGTATTGCCGGTGGATGGGTCGGTGTATTCACCCCCTGAGCTGTAGTCATTCTCATCGTAATACTGACCTTCAGACTGATATTGCTGCTGTGTGGCAGTGCTGTAGTCAGACTGGGCCTGCTGCGTATATTGCTGAGCCGGGGCAGAATATGCATCGGCCTCACTTTTGGTGATTGCAGTTACTGGCTTCGACTGGGCTTCAGCTACTGCATCCTTGGGAGAGTAGTAAAGGTCGTCGTAAGTAGCGGTGGCCTTGTACTGTGTGGTGCACGATGTCAGAAACAGGGCAGCAGCAGCGAGAATGGTGACTAAAGTTTTCATGGTTGGGTCCTCTCTTGGTTTGCAGTATTTACAACAGAAGCATTGTAACTGTGTAAGAACTGCATTAAATTTATTACTTTTGTGCCGCTTTCGCGGGTAGTGATTTCACACCCGAAAAATAACAAATTCTATACCACAATTACGAAAATGGCAAAAGATTTTCCTACACGGGCCGAAAATTATGCTCAATGGTACAACGACCTGGTAATCAAAGCCGATATGGCCGAGAACTCAGCCGTAAGAGGCTGTATGGTGATTAAACCTTACGGATATGCAATCTGGGAGAAAATGCAGGGCGCTCTCGACAAAATGTTCAAGGATACAGGGCACGAAAATGCTTATTTCCCTATTTTTATACCCAAGTCGTTTTTCAGCAAGGAGGCCAGCCACGTTGAAGGTTTTGCCAAGGAATGTGCTGTAGTCACCCATTACCGCCTGAAGAATGACCCCGATGGCAAAGGGGTGGTTGTTGACGAAAATGCAAAACTCGAAGAGGAACTGATTGTTCGCCCGACTTCGGAAACCATCATCTGGGATACCTACCGCAACTGGATACAATCCTACCGCGACCTGCCCCTGCTCATCAATCAGTGGGCCAATGTTGTGCGCTGGGAGATGCGTACCCGGCTATTTCTCCGAACCGCCGAATTCCTCTGGCAGGAAGGCCATACCGCCCATTCAACCAGCGAGGAAGCCATTGCCGAAACCGAACAGATGCTGAATGTTTATGCCGATTTTGTTGAAAATTTCATGGCTGTGCCGGTGCTGAAAGGGGTAAAATCGCCCAACGAACGTTTTGCCGGTGCAGTGGAAACCTATTGTATTGAAGCGCTGATGCAGGATGGCAAAGCGCTGCAGGCCGGAACTTCACACTTCCTGGGTCAAAACTTTGCTAAAGCTTTTGATGTGCAGTTCCTGAGCCGCGAAAACAAACTGGAATACGTTTGGGCTACCTCATGGGGTGTTTCCACCCGACTGATCGGAGCCCTGATTATGGCGCATTCCGACGACAACGGCCTGGTACTTCCTCCTAAACTGGCTCCTACTCAGGTGGTGATTATCCCCATCTACAAAACCGATGAACAACTGGCAGCCATCACCGAAAAGGTAGACGAAATCAGGAAAAACCTGCAGGCCAGGGGCATATCGGTTAAATACGACAGCCGCGATACCTACAAACCGGGCTGGAAATTCAACGAATATGAATTTAAGGGCGTACCCGTAAGACTGGTTCTCGGCCCCCGCGACCTGGAAAATGGCACCGTGGAGGTTTCGCGCCGCGACACCCTCGAAAAAGCCACCTACCAGCTTGCCGATATAGAAACCAAAGTAGAGCACCTGCTGCAAAGCATACAGGATAATCTTTTCCAGAAAGCCCTCGACTTCCGCGAAAACATGACCACCAATGCCGATAGCTGGGAAGAATTTGTGGACCTGCTCGACAACAAAGGCGGTTTTATACTGGCCCACTGGGACGGCACACCCGAAACAGAACAATTAATCAAAGAAAAAACCAAGGCCACCATTCGCTGCATCCCGCTGGATGTGAAACCCGAAGAAGGAAAATGTATCCTCACCGGCAAACCATCGCCACACAGGGTGGTTTTTGCCAGAGCATACTAAGCGCGAATCTGATTATCTGATTTAAAATGGTTTCCGGAGAAACCCCGCAATAAGAGGCGGGAAATCCGGGAACCATTTTTTTTATTTTCATCCAGATCGCACCTCTATAGTTCAAAGAGCCCGTAAGATTATGTTGTTCATTGATATCACCTTCACTATCCTTTTCCCAAGAATTCTTTAGCCCGCCGTAAGAATAACCAGGCTTAATTTCTGCAACATTTTTTCTAAACCTGTATACCTCTATCTTTTTAAAAATTACCGTTTAGAAAGTTCATTCATATCTTCAGGTATTATTATCTTTGCCGCACTAAGTTAAAGCTATGATTACTTTTGAAGAGGCGCTGGCAATGGTCAGAAATTCAGCAGTAACACCTGAAACCGAGCAGGTATTGCTGGCGCATGCCCGCGGCCGCGTTCTTGCACAGGATGTTTTTGCCGATATTGAAATGCCCCCGTTCAACAAAGCAGCTGTTGACGGATACGCCTGCCGCAGGCAGGATCTTCCCGGCCCGCTCGAAGTGGTTGAAATTATTGCTGCCGGTGTTGTTCCGGAGTCGGTGATTGCTGCCGGACATTGTTCCAAAATTATGACCGGCGGCATGGTTCCTCAGGGTGCCGATACTATTATTATGGTTGAAGACACCGAAACACTGGAGGATGGCAGCATCATGTTTGCCCGCGAAAAAACCTCAGCCAACATAGCCTGGAAAGCCGAAGATGTAACCCTTGGCCAGCAGGTACTCAGCAAAGGCACACTTTTAAAGCCTCAGCACATCGCAATTTTGGCGGCCATGGGAGTTGCTGAGCCTCTTGTTTACCGCCGGGCTGTTGCCGGAATAATTTCAACCGGCGACGAACTGGTTGAACCCGGACAAAAACCCGGCCCATCACAAATCAGAAACAGCAACGCTCATCAGCTGATGGCTCAGGCAGAAATGATGGGCCTCAGGACTGTTTATCTGGGCATTGCCTCAGATACACCTGAGAGCATCAGACAAATACTCACCGAAGGATTTAAAACCTGCGATATCATACTGCTCACCGGAGGAGTATCCATGGGTGATTTTGATTATGTACCGGCGGTGCTCAACGAAATGGAAGTTCAGATTCAGTTCAAAAGCATTGCGGTTCAGCCAGGCAGGCCGACTGTTTTTGGCATTCGCGGAAATAAGTTCCTGTTTGGGCTGCCGGGCAATCCGGTTTCTTCGTTTGTGCAATTTGAATTGCTGGTTAAACCACTCGCATACAAAGCCATGGGTTATGAATACCATCCTCAAATTGTCAGATTGCCATTGGCCCGGGATTTTTCGAGAAAGAAAGGCAGCAGAAAATCATTTATTCCGGTGAGAATTACCCCCGAAGGGAAAATCCAGCCCCTCGAATACCACGGTTCAGCTCACATACATTCCTATGAAGGTGCCGATGGAATTATGGCTGTGGAGTTGGGAGAAACCTTTATAGCAGAAGGAGAACTTCGCGATGTACGACAATTATAACCGGCACATCAACTACCTGCGCATCTCGGTAACCGACCGATGCAACCTGCGTTGTGTGTATTGTATGCCGGCCGAAGGGGTAAACATACTCAGCCACAGCGACATACTTACTTTTGAAGAGATATTGCAGGTAAGTAAAACTGCAATAAGCATGGGTGTTGACAAAATCAGAATCACTGGTGGTGAACCGCTGGTGCGGAAAGGAATTGTTGATCTGGTGGAAATGCTGGCACAGTTGCCCGGTTTGAATGACCTTTCAATGACTACCAATGGTGTACTTTTATCAAAATATGCCAGGCCATTAAAAGAAGCCGGACTGCACCGGGTAAATATCAGCCTCGACACACTGAATGAAGTAAAATACACTTCCATTACGCGCGGCGGCAAGCTTTCGGATGTGCTTGAAGGCATTCAAGCCGCCAGGGAAGCAGGTTTCCATCCCATAAAAATCAACTGTGTGGTGCAACGCTCTTCTGATGAAGCCGATGCCGGAGATGTAGCCGCATGGTGCAAAAAACAAGGTCTGGAAATACGTTTTATTCATGAGATGAGTCTGACAGAGGGCCATTTTTCGGTGGTTGAAGGAGGTTCAGGCGGCGATTGCTCCAGCTGTAACAGATTGAGGCTTACCGCCAATGGTAAAATAATGCCCTGCCTTTTCAGCGGAATTGAATATGATGTGAGGGCGCTGGGCGCTGAAAATGCCATAAGAATGGCCATTGAGAACAAACCCGCCTGTGGCAGCACCAATATGAGCGGTGCATTTTATAACATCGGAGGGTAGATTTTTTCAAACAGAACCATACGCTGATTTTTATTTCCGGAGGAACCGGCTCAACCAGAAAAGCAAAAAACCATGACAAAATTTTCGCATACCGACGATAAAGGCAAGGCCAACATGGTAGATGTGGGCGAAAAACCAGTGCAGCGGCGGCAGGCAATTGCCAAAGGAACAATTTTTCTGTCGGAAGAGACCATAGTTCTGATTCGCGAAAATCAGATGAAAAAGGGCGATGTGCTGACTGTAGCTGAAATTGCCGGCATTCAGGCTGCGAAACAAACCTCCTCCCTGATACCGTTGTGCCATCCGCTTCAGCTCACCAAAGTTGAAGTAAAAACCCACCTCAGCAGCAAAGGAGTGGAGGTACAATCCACGGCAATCTGCAACGGCCAAACCGGAGTTGAAATGGAAGCGCTCACCGCAGTAAGCGTTGCACTGCTTACCATATACGATATGTGCAAGGCAGTTGACAAAAACATGATGATTGGAGAAATTTGCTTGATTGAAAAGACAAAAACTGCATTGTAAAGGGTCAAAAGTATGCGTTTAAAACTGAAACCTTCGGTACCCCGGCGATTCCTGTTTTTTGCAGGCGCATTGGTTTGGGCTTTTGCCGCCTGGAGGGTTTCATCCATTGCAATTACCTATCTGAAAGAAAGTCCCTGGCCCTGGTGGCTGGAACTCATGGCAGGTATGGCCGGCCTGGCCCTCTTTTTCAACTTCGTTTTCCTGAGGGTCAGCCGAAGATACATTCAGCGGATTGCCGCAATGAAAATGCAGAATCCCTGTGTTTTTGCCTTTTTTGGATGGAAAAGCTACCTGCTGATTGCCCTCATGTCGGGATTGGGAATTCTGCTTTCTAAATACGAATTCATTCCCTTAACATGGCAGGGAATATTTTATATCGCACTGAGTGGTTCTCTGTTTTTGTCGGCCCTTATGTTTGTAAATGCAGGAATCCTTTTCAGGGAAAATCAGGAAAGTGAATAGTTAAATACACTTTAAACACCGTTTAATCTCATGGATATCAAAGTTGTTTCAGTTAATATTTCGGAGAAAAAAGGAACCGTAAAGGTACCTGTGGAATCCATCAGCCTGAATGAATCCGGAGTGGCAGGTGATGCACACTCCGGCAAATGGCATCGCCAGGTAAGTTTACTGGGAACTGAAAGTTTCCGCAAATTTGAAAAACAGGCCGGAAGAATGCTCAGTTATGGAGAATTTGCCGAAAACATTACTACCGAAGGCATTATTCTTCATGAAACCCATCCGCTCGACCGCTTTGAGATTGGTGATGTATTGCTGGAGGTTACACAAATCGGCAAAAAATGTCACGGGGATGGATGCGCCATTTACCGGGAGGTGGGCAACTGTGTTATGCCCAAGGAAGGTATTTTTGCCAGAGTATTAAAACCCGGAACCATAAAGGCTGGTGATGCGGTTAAATATTTCCCCAAAGTATTTGATATCCTTGTAATTACATTGAGCGACCGGGCCTCAGCAGGTGAATATGAAGACAAAAGCGGGCCGGCAACAGCCCGATTGATTGAGGAGTATCTGACTGGTAAATCATGGTCCTCGCGCATCACCCGAAGGGTTATTCCCGATGATGCCGGTTTGTTGAAACAGGAACTGGAATCGGCCGGCAATGCTGATATTATTTTCACCACCGGAGGTACAGGTATCGGACCCCGCGATATTACGGTTGATACCATAAAACCCTGGCTTGACAAAGAGATTCCGGGAATTATGGAACACATCAGGATGAAATATGGTGCCGAAAAACCCAATGCCCTGGTAAGCCGCAGTGTAGCTGGTGTAAAAGGAAGTACACTCGTTTATACCCTTCCGGGAAGCGTAAAGGCAGTAGAGGAATATATGCAGGAAATAGTAAAAACCATCAGCCACAGCATTTTTATGCTCAACGGGCTTGACATGCACTGATTTTCAGCACAGCACAACTACTGTATTTCAGATTTCGCAAACTCCTGAAGCTCTGGCCAGCAGCAGCAAATCGGCCAGAGCCACCGCGGCAGCAGCTTCGGCAACCACCGGAACCCGAAGCGCGATGCAAACATCATGACGGCCCTCAACCTTCAGGGTTTCCATTGTTCCGGTTTTCATGTTTATGGTTTCCTGAGGCAATGAGATGCTGGATGTGGGCTTGACTGCAATCCTGAATATCAAATCGTTGCCATTGGAAATTCCTCCGTTGATACCCGCTGCATTGTTGGTGCGTGTTTTCCCTTCAACAGAGATATAAGCATCGTTGTGCTCGCTTCCGCGCATGCGTGCAGCCCCGAATCCTGAGCCAAATTCAATTCCTTTTATAGCAGGAATTGAAAAAATCAACTGACTGATGGTGGATTCCACACTGCCGAAAAACGGCTCACCCAAACCTTTGGGCATATTTGTTGCCTTGCATTGAATAATTCCGCCTATGGAATCTCCGCTGTCAGTAATGTTGTCAATGGCTCTTGCGGTATCAGTATCACCACCAAGTTCAAGAATCTGTGAACTGATTTCAACCGGATGAATAATTTTTTTAGCAACAACACCAGCTGCAACCAGCCCGAGGGTAATTCTTCCGGAGAAATGGCCTCCACCGCGGGGGTCGGCATAACCACCAAACTTGATCCGGGCAGTAAAATCGCTGTGTCCCGGCCTGGGCATATCGCGCAGGTTATCGTAATCGGAAGATTTGGTATTGGTATTCCTGAAAAGCACCGTTAAAGGTGCACCTGTGGTAAATCCATTATAAACGCCGCTGAGGAGTTCCGGCAGATCGGGTTCGATGCGCGGGGTAGTTCCCTTGCCTCCGCTGCGACGGCGCGAGAGGTCCGGCAGAAAATCTTCTGCTGCCAGGTTTATGCCGGGTGGAACGCCGTCGAGCACTACTCCAATACCATTGCCGTGAGATTCGCCAAAGATACTCAACCTGAAAATTCGTCCAAAAGTATTCATTTTCAATAATTTGTTATCAAACTACAATCCATCCTCCTTAAATTCAACAGAAACACCCAGTTTCCGGAAATCATCGTAAAAGCCGGGATAGGATTTTTCAACACATTCAGCCTGAGTGATTTCAACCGGATTCTTTGCATTCAGTGCCAGCACAGCCGACATCATAGCGATGCGGTGGTCGTTGTGCGAATCACTGCTGCCACCGTTAGCCTTCCCTCCTTTTATCCACATCACATCTCCGGTTGTTCCGGCTTCGATGCCTGATTTATGTAATTCACCGGTAATGGCCAAAGCCCGGTTGCTCTCCTTATGAATGAGTCTTTCAACGCCGGCAATCTCAGTTGTACCCGGGCAGGAGGCTGCAAGAGCCGCCAGCGGGGGAAAAAGGTCAGGGCATTCTGTTGCATCAAATTTAAATGCTTTTAGCTCAGCTTTTGCAATCTCAATGCGGTTTTCTGAAATTAGAGGCTGAGCCCCGGCCAGCAGAAGGGCATCCAGTATGGCAACATCCGATTGCAGACTGTAAGCCGACAAACCTTCAACCACCACATTCCCCGAAACAGCTCCGGCTACCAGCAAAAATGCTGCCCCGCTCCAATCGCCTTCAATCAGGCAAGTTCGGGGATTATATTTTTGATTCCCAGAGATTTTAAAAACTTCGAAATTTTGATTTTCAATGCCAATTCCAAAATCGCTGAGCAGCTGAAGGGTCATGCTGACATACGGTTTGCTTTTGAGGTTTCTGACATGAATTACGGAATCTGAAGCTGCCAGCGGCAAAGCCATAAGCAGTCCGGTAAGCAGCTGAGAGCTCAGAGAACCATCAATAGATGCCTTTCCTCCGGAAACCGGGCCCTGAATCACAAAAGGAAGAAACCCGCCCTGAGACCTGAAGCCGGCACCCAGTTGCAGCAGGGCCTCCTCTATCATACTAACCGGCCTTTTGGGGAGAGAACCTTCGCCCGTAAATTCAACTTCCCGGGGCAAAAGTGCTGCAATGGGAGAAAACATGCGCATGGCCAGCCCTGATTCACCACAATGCAGCCGGGTTGAAACAGCCCTGAGTCCGCCACGGATATTCAGGCTGACATCCTTTTTCTCTATTTCTGCGCCCAGCGCGCGAATCATACCCAAAGCAGCAAGGGAGTCCTTGCAAAAGGAAGGGTTAAGCAATACTGTTTCCCCTTTTGCAAGCAAAGCAGCGGCAATGGCCCGCTGGGTCATGCTTTTGCTCGGAGGAGCTGTTACAGTGCCGTTAGCCCCGGCAGGATAAACCTTGGTCGTCATAAAATGCAGCAGAGTTAGCAATCGGAAAATTACACAAAATCCATGATTTGCCGAAACTGAAAATATCAGGCACGTGAATCGGCTTCATTCATTATTTTCATCTGATTGGCAATAGATTCCTGGTGAATGGCTTTGAGGATGACCGAGATAAACTCATGGCTCAACCCTTTGGTTTCAGCTTTGCGGATGGCCTTATTCACAATTTCCTGCCAGCGGTTGGTCTGCAAAACAGTGATGTTATGTTTCTTTTTGTATTCGCCAATGGTTTTGGCAACCTGCATTCGGCGTTCGAGAATATCGAGCAACTGATCATCGAAAATATCAATCTGACTTCGCAGCTCATCAATGGTTGAAACAAATTTTGAGTCGCTGGTATCTTCATCGCGGAGCACCAGTCCGTCGAGCAGCGCTGTTAAGCCTTCGGGGGTAAGTTGCTGTTGTTTGTCGCTCCATGCATTGTCAGGATCAATATGTGTTTCGAGCATCAACCCGTCAAAATTAAGGTCCATGGCTTCCTGGGCAATATCGGCAAGATAAGTGCGTTTTCCGCCTATGTGGCTGGGGTCGCAAATCAGCGGCAAGCCCGGCATCCGCTGCCTCAGGTCAATGGGAATCTGCCATTGCGGCTGGTTGCGGAAAGCTGTTTTTTCGTACGACGAAAACCCACGGTGAATGGCAGCTACATGGCTGACTCCCGCTTTCATGATTCTTTCGATGGCCCCTACCCAAAGCTCCAGTTCGGGATTTATCGGATTTTTAACCATTACCATCACATCTACCCCTTGCAATGCATTGGCTATTTCCTGCACTGCAAATGGATTTACTGTGGTTCTTGCTCCTACCCAAAGTACATCAACTCCGAATTTAAGCGCTTCGTAAACGTGCTTTTCAGTGGCAACTTCCGTTCCAATAGGGATTCCGAATTCCTGCTTCACCTGTTTTAGCCACTTCAATCCGGCAGCGCCTACTCCCTCAAAGGAATTGGGCCTGGTGCGGGGTTTCCAGATGCCCGCCCTGAATACATCTACCTTGCCGGCTTTTACCAGGGCTGATGCGGTGGCCATTACCTGCTCCTCAGTTTCTGCACTGCAGGGCCCGGTCATAAGTAGCGGCCGTTTTTTGTATATATCCCAGCTGCTGAGTGCGGGAATTGTTGTCATTGTTTCCATTGTTGCTGTTTTGGTGTTATTTGTTGCGATTTTACTTCAGTATTTTATTGATTTCGTTGGCTTTGTGCATCAGCGAGTGAAGTCCACCGGCATCCTGCTGCACAATACTTTGCCTGAATGCCATCATTTTTTCAATGTAGGTGTCCAGCACTTCGATCACTGGCCCTGCATTGCCGAGAAAAATCGGAGTCCAGGTTTCTGCATTACTCTTGGCAAGTCTTACAGTACTTTCAAAACCTCCGGCAGCCAGCGAAAGGATGTTTTTCTCGTTTTTCTCCTTATCCAGAACACTAAGCGCCAAAGCAAAAGAAGTGATGTGCGAAATGTGCGAAACATAGGCGACATGTACATCATGATCGGCTGAGTTCATATACTGTATGCGCATACCGAGCGATTGCAGAAAGGCAAGTACCTGCTGATGAGCATCTTCATCACTCAGGCTGTGGTCGCAGATGATGGCTACTTTGTTTTGAAAAAGATTAACAACCGCTGCAGCGGGACCCGAAAATTCGGTTCCTGCCATGGGGTGAGCGGCAACGTAGCGTCCCCTTCCGGGATGATTTTTTACAATTTGGGCCAGCTCTGCCTTGGTAGAACCCATATCGGCAACTACCTTGTCAGTTCCTGCAATCAGGTCAAGAATTAAGGGCAGCAATACCTTATTGGCGTCTACAGGAGAGCAAAGCAGTATCAGGTCAGAGGCTGCAACTGCTTCTTCAAGCGGCAGAAACTCATCAGCCAGCCCGCTGTACATGGAAATGATGCGGTGCTGCGGATTTTTGTCAACTCCGGTTATTTTGCCGCTGAAGCCATTTGCCCTGAGCGATTTTGACAATGAACCGCCAATAAGGCCCATTCCTATGATGCATATGTTAGTCATAAATAAGCGGTGTTTAGTTGTTGGTATTTTTGTTTTGCAAAATACGTTGCAATGCTGCTTCGAGCATTTCCACAGGGCTGCAGAGCGAAAGCCTGACGTATCGGTTGCCATTGGCTCCAAAAATGAAACCGGGAGTTACAAATACATGATTTTCGTTCAGAATCTTATCAGAAAGTTCTGCGGCTCCCTCAAACTGCTCAGGAATTCTGCCCCATAAGAAAAGGCCTGTCTGGGTTTCATCAAAGCTGCATCCCATGACGTGCATAATTTTTGCGGCCAACTTTCTTCGTTCGCCATAGATCTGGTTAACAGAGTCGTACCAATCGTTGCCGGCCTGCAGCGCCCGGACTGCTGCCGCCTGCAAGGGCTGAAACATTCCTGAATCCATATTGCTTTTAACCTTGAGCACTGCATTGATGTATCCGGCATCGCCTGCCAGCATTCCAATCCTCCAGCCGGCCATGTTCTGCGATTTACTCAGGGAGTTCAGCTCCAGGGCAATTTCACCGGCTCCTTCGGCAGCCATTATACTCAGCGGATTGGGATTCAGAATAAAACTGTAAGGATTGTCGTTGCAGATGAGAATCCGGTTGCGGCGGCCAAAGTCCACAATCTTTTGAAGTATTTCAGCCGGAGCCGGAGTGCCTGTGGGCATATGGGGATAGTTCACCCACATGATTTTTACTTTCGACAGATCTCGTGCTTCCAGTTCATCAAAATCGGGAAACCAGCCATTTTCTTCCTTCAGCGGATAACTAACAACTTTTGCACCGGCAAGCACTGCAGCGGAAGAGTATGCGGGATATCCCGGATCGGGAATGAGCACCTCATCTCCCTCATCAGCAAAAGCCATGGTGATGTGCATAATCCCCTCCTTTGAACCAATCAGGGGAAGGATTTCAGCAGCCGGGTTGAGCTCAACTTTAAAATACCGTTTGTACCAGCCTGCAAATGCTTCTCTTAGCGCCGGAGTACCGATATAACTCTGATAACCATGATTGGCTGGATTAAGAGCGTTCTGGTACAAACTTTCAACCACCTCAGGATGTGGCGGAAGATCAGGACTGCCTATCCCCAGATTGATGATGTCGGCTCCGGCACTGCGCATACCGGCTATCTGCTTCAGCTTTTGAGAAAAATAGTACTCCTGTATCCGGGTTGTGCGAAGGGCAGGTGCAATTTTGAGCGGTTCTTTTTCTGACATGGGTTAAGTTTTGAGCAAAAAAAAAGGCCCCTTTTGAGGGACCTGTTCAGTATTTTCGTTGGTTTGGCTTACCTACAACAACACATACGACCCCTTGTTACCATTCAGGTAATAATAGGCGTAATAATACATGTTGTTTGAAGCGGAGGCCATAAGGCAGTTTTTTCTTTGGGATAATAAACACCACATGTTGCTGAGATGTTCAGCACAAAGGCAATAAAAAAGAGAAAAATGTTAAATAATTATACACTTTATTGATTGACTGAAACTTAACAATTGGAAAAAGTCAATAACAAATGCCATTTTACCCAAAACAGGTTTCCGGGTATTGATTATTTTTGTGCACAACAAACAGAAAAACCACTTTTATGCTGATAAAACGGTCAGAAGCTCTTGAATTGCTGCATAAATACATACAAAATGAGCGAATGATTGCCCATTCGCTTGCCTCGGAAGCAGTAATGCGCGCCTTAGCCAGGCGACTGAATGCCGATGAAGAAAAATGGGCACTTGCCGGACTGCTTCACGACCTGGACGTAGAAATAACCCATGCCGACCCATATACACATGCCCTGGAAACCGCGCGCATACTCACGGAAATGGGCATTGACCCTGATGTTGTGGATGCAATTAAAATGCATAATGAAATGGCTACAGGGCAGGAAAGGAACACAGTTTTTCAGCATGCTCTGGCAGCCGGCGAAACCATTACCGGTCTGATTACTGCCACCGCTATGGTATATCCCGACAGAAAAGTTGCTTCGGTTAAGCCAAAGTCGGTAGTAAAAAGGATGAAAGAAAAGGCTTTTGCTGCATCAGTAAAACGCGAAAACATTATGGAATGTGAGAAAATTGGTATTCCGCTCGATGAATTTGCTGCAATTTCCATATTAGCCATGACAGAAATTGGCAGCGACCTGGGTTTGTAGCCTGAGATATATTTTTATATTCTGCTTCGCTTGTTGTTCCAATAGACTAAAGAAAAAATCTGCTTCCTTGCTTCCAAGTATTAGCTATTGGATATCAATTGTTTATCCACAATTCAGAAAAGTTCTGGTATTATTCTTAGCCTGGTTTACAATAAAGTTTTCCCCTCAAAAAACTTTTATTCATGATTTCTTGTTAATTTTGGAGAATCAAAGTCCGGAAAAATCCGGGCTGGTTTATAAAGAAGAGCGGAGAGAACAGGCTCGCTGAAGCTCTGGCAACCCACCACCCGGGAAGGTGCCAAAACCTGCCTTAATAAAGGAACTATAAACGAAAAAAAAGAAGATGCAGACTTTTTCAAAAAGTTTTTTCCTTCACACGGTGCATATGTCTATGCGTATGCCTGGCTGCTGATTAAAGCAATCAGTTCAGGCGTTTCCTTAATCAGCTTTATTTAGCACAAGAGGACGGAACACGACTTATTAAGCCAGGCGAAATATAAGTTCCCCATAAAGAGGGCAACATTATCCGTTTCATTTTCTCTTTAATTTACAAATGCAGCAACAGCTCCCGGAAAAGGAGACTGTGAGCTGCACAAAACAGAACTGCTGTGAACAATCAGAACTTAAAATACGAAACCCATCCATTACACGCAGTCAATCAGGCAGATTCAGCGACCGGATTGCGTGCACTGCCCATTTACCACACAACTTCATTTGTTCGTGAGGATTCAGCCCATGCTGCCAGGCTCTTTGATCCGCATGAGTCAGGAAACATCTGTACCCGCATCATGAATCCTAACCAGGAAATTTCCCCTGTTTAATCTGAAGACCCCGGAATTTCTCAAGAAAAGCAACCTTCATCAACAGAAAACATAAAAAATGACTGTACCCGAGCACCTGAACCAAGTTACCAGTCCCCGCCTAAGTTTCGAACTTCTGCCACCACTTAAAGGCAGCAGCATTGAAACCATATTTTCTACATTAGACAAGCTTATGCCTTTTGCACCTCCATTTATAAACATTACCTACCACCGCGAAGAGCTGATTTATCAGAAACTGGAAGACGGAACGCTAAAGCCCCGCATTGTGCGCAAAAGGCCAGGCACTGTGGGTATTGCGGCTGCCATACAGGCTAAGTATAAAGTTGATGTTGTTCCTCACATCATTTGCGGAGGTTTTTCGAAAGCCGAAACCGAAGACGCCCTTATTGACCTTGATTTTTTGGGAATCAGCAATTTGCTGGTAGTTAGAGGCGACATTGATAAAATTCAGGGCCGGTTTACTCCAAATCCTCAGGGGCACAGGTTTGCATCGGAACTGCTTGAACAAATTATGGATATGAACCGGGGAATATACAGGGATCATTATGTTGATAATCCCATAAAAACAAAATTTTCGGCGGGGGTTGCAGGTTATCCCGAAAAACACCCTGAATCACCCAATATTGACGAAGACCTGCATTTCCTCAGACTTAAAGTTGAAAAAGGAGCAGAGTATATTGTTACCCAAATGTTTTACGACAATCAGATATTCTTTAACTTCGTAAAACGATGCCGTGAGGCTGGCATTACAGTTCCGATAATCCCGGGAATCAAGCCACTTAGCACAAAAGAGCATCTTTACATGCTTCCGCGTACTTTCAGCCTCACCATTCCTCCCGGTCTGGTGAAGGAAGCTCTCCGGTGCAAAAGCAATTCTGAGGTAAAAGAAGCCGGGATTGAATGGACAACCGCACAGATTAAGGAGTTGTTTGACAATGGCTACCCGCTCATTCATCTATACACAATGGGACAGGGCGACAACATTGCAAAAATTTCAAAAAATGTTTTGTAAAGCAACCATCATGGAAAACAATAAAACAAGTAAACTAAAACAACTTTTGCAGAAAAGGATACTGGTGCTTGATGGCGCCATGGGAACTATGATTCAGCGTTACAAGCTTGAAGAAGAAGATTTCAGGGGGGAGCGGTTCAAAAACATTGTCCAGAAAGTAAAAGGCAACAACGATCTGCTCTCCATTACCCGGGCAGATATTATCAGCAGCATTCACCGGGCCTATCTCGATGCAGGAGCCGACATTATTGAAACCAATACCTTTAACTCCAACGCCATTTCCATGCAGGATTACAACATGGAACATCTGGTGTATGAATTGAACTTTGCTTCGGCAGCAATTGCCAAAAAATTGTGCGATGAATACACCATTGCCAATCCTTTGAAACCCAGATTTGTAGCCGGATCCATCGGCCCAACCAATAAAACAGCGTCGCTTTCGCCCGATGTGAGCAGTCCGGCATACCGCGCAGTAACGTTCAACCAGCTTGCAGATGCCTATTTTGAGCAGATACGTGGCCTGCTTGACGGAGGAGCTGATGTTCTTCTTATCGAAACCATTTTCGACACCCTGAACGCAAAAGCTGCGTTAATGGCAGTATCAAAATATCAGGAAGAGTACCAAACAGATATTCCTGTAATGATTTCCGGCACCATTACCGATGCCAGCGGCCGAACCTTGTCGGGACAAACCACCGAAGCCTTTCTCGCATCATTATCACATCTGAATTTGCTGAGCATTGGTCTGAACTGTGCTTTAGGAGCCGAACAGCTCAGGCCTTTCCTTGAAATTTTATCGAAACATGCACCTTTTGCCGTAAGTGCGCATCCCAATGCCGGATTACCCAATCAGTTCGGGCAATACGAAGAAACTGCCCCGCAAATGGCAGCGGTAATTGAAAGTTTTCTTAAAGGCAATCTGGTAAATATTGTTGGCGGATGCTGCGGCACCACTCCAGAACATATCAAACTGATTGCCCGGCTTGCCGAAAATTACACTCCCCGCAAGATACCGGCTCCGACTGGTCTTACCTGGCTGAGCGGGCTTGAACATCTCGAAATCAGACCAGATTCCAACTTCATTAATATTGGAGAGCGCACCAACGTTTCAGGCTCTGCCAGATTTGCCAGACTGATACGTGAAGAAAAATACGAAGAAGCCCTTTCGGTTGCCAAAGAACAGATTGAAAACGGAGCACAAATCATTGACATTTGTATGGATGATGCCTTGATTGATGCTTCGCAGGCTATGACAAAATTCCTTAATCATGTGGCAGCCGAACCCGACATTTGCAAAGTGCCGCTTATGATTGACTCCTCAAAATTTGAGGTGATTGAAGCTGGCCTGAAATGTATACAGGGAAAGAGCATTGTCAATTCCATCAGTTTAAAGGAAGGCGAGCAGGAATTTCTGCGGCAGGCCCGAATAATCAGGCGCTATGGTGCTGCAGTGGTAGTTATGCTTTTCGACGAGCAGGGTCAGGCCGATAGCCTGGAAAGAAAAATAGAAATTGCCGGACGGGCCTATCAATTGCTTACACAACAAGTTAAATTCCCAGCCTGCGACATCATTATTGACCCCAACATACTTGCTATTGGTACCGGAATAAAAGAGCATAACAATTATGCATTGGATTATTTTGGCGCCTGCCGCTGGATCAGGGAGAACCTCCCCGGAGTGCACATAAGCGGGGGAGTCAGCAATCTTTCGTTTTCATTCAGGGGAAACAATACAATACGAGAAGCCATGCATTCCTCTTTTCTTTTCCATGCTGTAAATGCCGGCATGGATATGGGAATTGTGAATCCGGGACTGCTGATGGTGTATGATGAAATACCTGCCGACCTGCTTTTATTGGTTGAAGATGTAATACTTAACCGCAGAAAAGATGCAACTGCCAGACTGCTGATGTATGCCGAACAATCGGGCAATTCAGAGAACAGAAAAGACATTCATACAAGTAAAGATACCTGGAGAGAAAAGCCTGTACGTGAAAGACTTATACATGCACTTGTAAAAGGCATTGATGAATTTATTGATACTGACACCGAAGAGATGCGCACACAACTCCCCAGGGCGCTCGATGTTATTGAAGGCCCGCTGATGGAAGCTATGAATCATGTGGGCGACCTGTTTGGCTCAGGAAGAATGTTTCTTCCTCAGGTGGTAAAAAGTGCCCGAGTGATGAAAAAAGCAGTAGCCTGGCTTACTCCGTTTATTGAAAATGAAAAATCGGAGAATGGCGAAATAAGGGGAGCCGGCAAAGTACTGCTTGCGACTGTAAAAGGCGATGTACACGATATAGGCAAAAATATTGTTGGCGTTGTCCTTGCATGCAATGGTTTCGAAATTATTGATCTTGGTGTGATGGTGCCCTGCGATAAAATTCTTGACACTGCCATTCAGGAAAAAGCTGATATCATTGGACTGAGTGGACTCATTACCCCCTCGCTCGACGAAATGGTGCATGTGGCTGCCGAAATGCAGCGCCGGAGAATGAATACTCCGCTGCTGATTGGCGGAGCTACCACAAGCTCGCTGCATACAGCTGTAAAAATTTCTCCTGAATATGATGGAGGCGTTATTCATGTTAAAGATGCATCCAGGGCAGCAGGGGTTTGCAGCCTGTTGTCAGGGAACAAAAAAGCAGAGTTTGTCAACGAAACCAGGACTGAGTACCAAAATCTGGCCGAAGATTACAAACACAGGAGCGCGCTGAAAAAGTACCTGAGTCCTGAGCAGGCCAGGCAAAATCCTTTTATTTATAATCCTGAAGAAGCCCGGACATCTCCTCCCAATAAAACAGGAATACATGTATATAATAATCAGTCACTTGCCGAATTATCTGATTACATTGACTGGACATTCTTCTTTTATGGCTGGGAATTAAAAGGCAGATATCCTGAAATACTTGACGACCCGATTAAAGGAACTGAAGCCCGCAAACTCTTTGCCGATGCACAGCTTCTTCTGTCTCACATTACTCAGAATCAATTACTGACCGCCAGCGGCGTTGCAGGGCTTTACCCTGCCAATAGCATAGATGAAGATGTAATCGTTTATCAGGATGAAAAAAGACAATCCGAACTCATGCGGTTTAACTTTTTAAGGGTTCAGGAAATACAGGAAGAACCGGGCAAAGTAAATATCTCGCTGGCCGATTACATAGCCGGGGTATCCACCGGAATTGCCGATTATATCGGCGCTTTTGTGGTTACTGTTCATGGGGCTGATGAGTTGGCTGAAAAATACAGACAACAAAAAGACGATTACAACAGCATTATGACCAAGATGCTGGCCGACCGTTTAGCCGAAGCTTTCGCTGAATTGTTGCATGAAAAAGTGAGAAGAGAACTCTGGGGATATGAAACCGGAGAAAAACTGAGTCTGAAAGACATGCTTCGGGAGAAATACAAAGGCATAAGGCCTGCAGCCGGATACCCTGCCTGTCCGGAACACAGCGAAAAAGTGAAAATATTTTCGCTGCTGAATGCAACCACAAATACAGGAGCTAAACTTACGGATAATTACAGTATGATTCCGGGAGCATCGGTTTCGGGCTGGTATTTTTCGCATCCGGGTTCAAGGTATTTTAATCTTGGCAAAATCACTGGGGCGCAGGTGGCTGACTATGCAAACAGAAAAGGAATCAGCTACCTGGAGGCCGAAAAACTACTGCAGCATAATTTATTGTAAGCTGCATTTGCAGCGGAAAACCTTTTTGCTAATCAGGCAGGAATATTTTTCTGAAAGTTAAGTTAATCCTGTCCTCTTTCACTGCCAATGATTTGGGAATTGCATGTTGCCAGTAATGCTGAATCTCGCCCTGCATGATTAAAAAACTGCCGTTGGAGAGTTCGGTTTTAAAAGTAGTTCGGTGATTGTCTTTCCTTCTGAAACGCATGGTTCTTTTTGCACCCAGGCTTATACTACCTATAACAGGATTCTTGCCAAGCTCTTTTTCATCATCGGCATGCCACCCCATGCTGTCGGCTCCTTGCCGGTACCAATTGAGCAAAACCGAGTTGAAGGAACAACCGGCGGCTATTTCTGCTTTTTGCTTTAGCAGAAGCAAGGTTTTTGTCCAGGCTTCGGGCTGTAATTTCAGTCCTGAGTAGCTGTAAGCAGCACCCGGATCACCATACCATGCAGTGAGGCGGGGAGTCAGGTATTGTTTTCCGAATAAGCTTATGGTTTCCTGCTTCCAGGCAATTTCCTGTCTGAGGTTTTCCATAACCGAAATACTTTCTTCCGGCTCAAGAAAATCCGGGATATATAGCAAATCGCCACCATCAACCTGTATGTGCTGCACTTTGCCGGGAAATGAGGGAAACATAACAGAAAGCAGATAATCAGACAAAAAGCAGCAGGCTTACTGCCATAACCGCCATACCCGCAATAAGTCCGTAAATGGAGAGGTGATGTTCGCCATATTGCTCGGCGGTAGGCAACAACTCATCCAGAGAGATAAAAACCATAATGCCGGCAACAATGCCAAAGGTGATTCCAAAAGTAAGCCCATTAAAAAAAGGCAGCAGGAAAAGAAAACCGAATATAGCACCCACAGGTTCTGCCAATCCCGAAAGGAATGAAAGCATAAAGGCTTTTTTACGGTTTTCGGTTGAATAAAACACCGGAATGGAAACTGCAATACCCTCCGGAATATTATGAATGGCCACCGCGATGGCAACACTGATACCCAAAGCAGGATTTTCGATGGCTGAGAAAAAAGTGGCAAGCCCTTCAGGGAAATTGTGAATGGCAATGGCGATGGCTGAGAATACGCCCATACGATAAAGTGCCTTTTTCGATTTTACAGACTGCTGTACATCCTGAATATCGCTGAGCGATACCTGCTCGTGAGGGTTTTGTCCGGTAGGAACCAGTTTATCAATAAGTGCCGAAATCAGTATGCCGCCAAAAAATGCCAACACTGTAATCGTATACCCCTGAACTTCGCCCAGTTCGGCAGTGAGGCTCGCTTTGGCTTTGGGAAAAATTTCAATCATGGAGACATAAATCATAACTCCTGCCGAAAATCCCAGCGATGTAGAAAGCAGCCTGGTATTGGTCTTTTTGGCAAAGAACGCCACGGCCGCGCCAATGCCAGTGGACAATCCGGCAAAAAGCGTAAGGCCAAACGCAAACATGATTACGGAAAAAGG
>JANJXJ010000202.1 GCA_024709105.1 Lentimicrobium sp.
CCAGCTAACATGACAAGCGCTCTCCTTTCCAAAAAAAAATCACTCCCCGCTTCCCACTCTCTCAATTTCCTTTTCAAGCAATGGATACAAATTATTGGTAATGGAGGTAATTTTTTTAATGGCTTCTATGATGGATGGGTCATCAATGTTTTCGGGCGTGTGATTTTCGAGTTGTGAGAGCAGCGGCAAAGCCTGCCTGATGCCCATATGTCCGTAACTCGTAAGCAGACGGTGTGCCAGCAACCGTATGCCCGGGGTGTTTTTTTGCTCGTGGAGCGTCCACAGTTCACTTACAGCAGCCTGCGAGGTTTGTATAAACGATCTGATGATTTCTGCCATTTGTCCGGGGCTGCCATTGCTGAATTTTTCTACTCCGGCCAGGTCATATCCTGCGGATAAACCTGCAGATACTGTTGCATCGGCGACTTCGGCAACTTCAGCAACTTCGTGCAGGGGTGTGGAAAGATACACCGAAAGGCACTGCAGGAAACCCGCTTCGCTGAATGGTTTCTGAAGTACTTCGTTAAACCCTGCTTCCAGATAATCGGGGTCGAAACGCTCAATTTTTGCCGCAGTAAATGCAATTACAGGAGTAAGTGAAGTTTCCCTGTCGGGATGGCTGCGGATCATGCCAACCAGTTCTTTGCCGCTGATTTCAGGCATCTGCACATCGGTCATAATCACGTCGTATTTCTGTTTGCCGATGAGTTCAAGCGCCTGCCTGCCATCTGAAGCAACTTCGGTAATCATGCCGTGATTTTCGGTGATGATTCTTGCAAGCAGTATATTAAATACATCATCATCAACAATCAAAATCTTTTTATCGCGCAGGCTGAGGTTATTCAAGGGCATCAGACTATCCTTTGCCTCAGGTTCGCGGGTTGAAACCGGGTAGGGGATGCTGACGGTGAATACCGATCCCTGCTCCGGGGTGCTTTCCACAGTTATATCTCCATTTTGCAGTCGAGCCAGTCTTCTGCTGATTGCGAGTCCGAGTCCGGTGCCCCCAAACCGTCGTGAGTCTGATGATTCTGCCTGCCTGAAGTCCTCAAAAATCAGGTTTTGCTCTTCCGTTGCAATTCCGCGGCCTGTATCCGAAACTTTGATGATGGCCAGGCATTTCTCTTCGCCACACTCAGCGTTACATTCAATCGAGATTGTTCCTTTTTCGGTGAATTTAATGGCATTGCTCAACAGATTGTAGAGAATCTGCCTGAGCCGGAGTGCGTCACCCTCAAGCACCAGATTACTGCCGGCATTACAACTTGCTATAAATTCAAGCCCTTTTTCATGGGCCGACATCCTGAAGGTAACAATCACATCTTCAAGAATATCTTTTAATCGGAACGGCGACTGCTCCAGCGTAAGTTTTCCGGCGCCCAGCCTTGACAAATCCAGAATGTCGTTTACTGTTTCGAGCAGATGCCTGGAGGAGCGCCTGACTGCACCCAGATACTCTTTCTGTATTTTATTGAGCCTGGTATGGTTCAGCTGTTCCGAAAAACCAATAATGGCGCTGAGGGGCGTACGGATTTCGTGGCTCATATTGGCCAGAAATTCTTCTTTTACCCTGGCCAGTTCGCGCGACTGTCGTGTAGCATCAATCAATTCGCGGCGGTAGCGGTTGTTCTGCCTCAGATTTTTAATGGTCATGCCCATCAGTACGAGAATCATCAGCAAGGAAATGATGCTTATGCTACCGATGATCAGCACCGAATAGCTGGCTTTTTTGGTGGCTTCTTTGGTCCTTTTTTCAGCCATATGCATCTGCCGCAACTCAATCTGCCTGAAGATGTTGGTTACCTGATCAATAATCAGGGAGCTGTTCTGCAGCATATTCAGTTCCTGCTCCTTGAGTTGGTTGTAGGTGCTTTGTTCTTTTTCCCGGGTTCTGTTGATGGCTTTTTTTACATTTCTCAGGATTTCGGTATCCTGTACCTTTTCTACAGCGGTATCGGCAATAATCTGGGTGCGTGCCAGAATAAGCGGCTCTTCTTCTGCCTGTTCTTCAGGGTTATTTTCCGGCTCTTTTTTACTGAATATTCTTTTGATTTTATTGAAAAAACCTTTGGTCTTTACCTCCGGTGCCTTGCTGTAGTCGCGCTGCGCAGCAATGGTATCGTAGGTGGTAACAACGGTGACCGAGGTTCTGAGCACTTTTTTTGCCGAGTCTTCTGCTGCTGACCTGATTTGAGTAACCGTTTCGCGTTCAAAGTTGAAGCTTTCACGCTGAATTTTTATGATGAGATACTGTTCAATGATCTCATTGCGCTGCTGAAGCAGCGATGATACACTGTCGAGCCCCAGCGGATTAAGCATATTCTTATGAGGATGTTTACGCAAGCTGTCTATGTTGGCTTCAACCTTATTGATCAGGAAGCTGTAGATGTTGAAATACTCGGGGTCGTTGGTTAGGGCGTAAATTCTGAGATTGTTTTCGGCTTCCGAGAGGTACGAAAGTATTTCGCGGAGTTCCAGCAGATTGCGATCGGGTTGGGTGAGTGCAGAGAGGGTTTGGTTCACTGCACGGGAATTCTCGCGCACCAGATAACCTGCCGCAAATACAGCCAGGATGGCAATAACAAATACCATCAGAACTTTATTCTGCAAACCTCTGGGGCGGGCACGGCTGGCTTTACTGCTCATTCATAATTGAGATTGATAAGAAATAACAGTCAGAATTACATTTGGTTGAGAAAATATACAAGGTATTACTAACGGACACAAAAAAACCTGCCGGATGGCCGACAGGTGAATACTTAAAAGGTGTGTTTAGTTCAGGCTGTAAACGGTAAGGTATTGCCATTCCCGGTTGAGTTCGAGAAAGCGGGATACTGCAGGACAGGTGGCTTTAACGCGAAGTCCGTTCATTACGGCATAATGCATGCCGTGCAGAATCAGGTCGGAGGCCATGCCTTTTCCCTTGAGTGGCTGAGGGACATAAGTACTGTAAAAATCAAGCACTTCACCCCTTTGCCGGTAAGCCAGATAAGACTCTTCCCCGTTGTAATGGATTACAAACTTACGGCCGGTATCAACAATGGTCGGTTTCATATAATAAGTTGGTTTTGTCGTTAAGAGGCTGTAAAAGTACAACAGAAATTGCCGTTGTAAAGAGCTGAAAACCAAAATGGGTGAAAATACGGATGAGTGAATCTGCTGCAGGATAAGGTGTGCGGAAAGTACTTATTCCGGTTTCCGGTTTTATTTGAAGTTTTAAAGGCTTGTCCCGTTTTAATAAAATTTATTCCCAAAATAGACCAGGAATCGTTTTTGAATAATTCAGGAGGTAAAAAGTCATACGTTTTCAAAAATAAATTAATCAAAATCAAACTTTTTTCACAAATGACTTTGGACGAATATTCTTAGATTATTATTGCAAAAAGAATGTAAACTTAATTTACATGGTTTGTGAGGCTTAAATGTCGGAATCTGCATATATGGCTGCGAATTTATAAATTTAACTTTATAAATAATTTTATAATGTACTTGAAGCCTGACTCCGGATTTGAGATAGCGTTACGAAATTTGGAATAAACCAGGTGCTGTAAATAATTGAATATTAATTTGATAGTAAACATGCAGCAGCAATGTAATATTTCAGTGGTTTGGAATTCATGCAGCAAAAACAAACAGATTTTTTAAGCTGTAAAAATTGTTGCAGGTTTGAACAGAGTATCATGAGCCGTTTAAAAGTGTAAAAATACTTGTGTTTAAATTTCTATATATTACGATATATTATATATTATGAGTGTAGTTGTGTGTTGATAATGTGGTGAAATCAAGCCATTTGACAAGTCAAATACGTGTAAATACCAATTGATTTTTTTAAACAACGGTATTACCTTTGAGATAAAAGTGGATATATAAGGGCAACTTCCAGAGGATTTGGGATAAGAGTGAGAAAAGGCCGGAAATATTAAGAAATCGGGAAAAAGGGAAAGCAACAGGAAGTTTAAATTGAATATCAGACTGCGAACAACTGCCGGAAATCAACTAAAGTTACTAACCGAAAAAAAAATGGATATGGGTGAAAAGTACACCTTTCTGCTAAGCGGTCCTTTTATCAGCGCATCACTGCCCGCTGAATTCCCGGTTAGTTTCACTGATTTTCCTTTTAATCCGGTTAAGTTTCGAAGTCTTTCGGCACGGTTTACTTATGCTGATGAGATCAAATGCAGCGTTTCCCTGAAATCAGCCCGATTAAGGCATCAGGGTGGGCATTTGACTCAGCTTCCCGAACCGGAAAAAAGAGATGAATCTGCTGCATACAGCAAACCAGTTCATCAGCCGGATGAAAAACCGGCATATAGTATTTTAATCAGAAACAATGACTGCATTGAATAGCTTTTAAAAATGTGAAGCAAAAGAGCGGGTTTCAGGCTTGAGTTTTGGGAGAGACGAACAGCAAAAATACTGAAACACAATCAGCTGCTTCAAAACATTTTGAGTTGGGTGGGAAGTCGTGAGGCTCTTCCACTGCAAGGCAGCCGGAAATAAAAACAGCTTGGAGGCAACCGGCAAACAGAATGAGGCCCGCACAGGGCTTATGCGCTTATCTGCGCATGGCGAACCTGCCCGAATTGGCAAGGCTCGCTTTGTTGTGTGCTTGTTTTCAGGTATTTACAAGAGATTTTTCTGCGATTTTTTTTCGCGCGCGTACATAGCGTACCTTATATCGGGGGCGCTGTTTTTTATTTCCTCCCATCTGTTTGCCCAGCAGCCCGTGGTGATGGAATGGCCGCTTACCGGCATGGAACAGGTGGCAAAACCCAATTCTTTTTCATCGCTGGGTTTCAATACAGGCAAATCGGTTGATTCGCTGCAATTTACCGAAGAATTTGGTGCCACCACCACTGGCTGGAACACCGATAATCCCGATCCTGAGGCCTACTACGAATACACCGTAACTCCGGCGCCCGGACGCAGCATAGAAATTACCCGCCTTAATTTTGAAGTCAGCCTCAGCCGCGTAAACATGCACACCTCGGTGCAATACTCCTATGATGGTTTCAGACAGCAAAAAGTACAGATCGGCCACACCATTTACGTGGGCACTCCCATGCCCCGCAATTTGCCGGTAAAGACCAGCCTCCGGGTCACTTACCCGCAAACCCTCACCATCCGTGTTTTTGGCTGGAGCACCGTTGACCACAGAGTAAGCTTCCACAACAGGAATGTGGTGTTTGAGGGCATCCTCTTTGGAAAAGAACTGATAGCTCAAACTCTGGAAGAAACCCCGGCCGACCCTGAAGTACAGGAACTTCCGGTCCCTGAACCTGAAGAACTGCCGGTAGTCGGCCCCGAACCCGACCCGCTGGCCGCTATGGCTGTGATGCCGCCGGGGGATACGGTGGTGAATGGTGGTAATAATCTGGTGAAGGCACCTATGGGAAGTGTGACATACAACACGCCGGGCACGTATACATGGATTTGCCCTCCGGGGGTAACCAGTGTAACGGTAGAATGCTGGGGAGGTGGTGGTGGTTGCGGAACCACCGGATCTAACGCTGGAGGTGGGGCTGGTGGTGGAGCATATGCCAGAAGGACCCTTACAGTAACTCCAGGCAACTCCTATAACGTGGTTGTTGGAGAAGGAGGGGGAATTGCATCGAATGGTGGCAATTCGGATTTTGGTACAGGGCCATTAGTAAGAGGCGCGGGTGGCACTAGGGGTAGCGATAGCCCTGGAGCAGGAGGAACAATCGCCAACAGTATTGGAGATGTAAGATATGCAGGCGGAAGTGGTGGGACCAGATCTGGCGCTGGAAATGCTGGAGGAGGTGGAGGTGGATCGGGAATACCAACAGGAAATGGAGGAAATGGAGGCAATGCATCAGGCAATACCGGAGGAATTGGTGGCGTGGGACAAGGAAATGGTGGAAATGGTGGAAATATTGGAGTTTCCGGCCAAATGGGTACTAATCCTGGTGGAGGTGGAGGTGGTC
>JANJXJ010000220.1 GCA_024709105.1 Lentimicrobium sp.
GTGGAAGCCGGTGCAGGAATAATTGCCGATGCTTCGGAGGAGCGTATTTTGCAGGCGCTTGATTATTTTACCGGGAATCAGTCCATAGCTTATCCCCAGGTATTTGGGGATGGAAAAGCTGCAGAATTTATATGCGGTGAATTACTCAGGGCAGTATTACCGGGCTGATAGAGAAAACTCTTAATGACGATTTACACTGATTTAAAAATTATAAAGACCTTTTTGGAAACGATTTAAGAATATATTACCATACTGATTTGCAAAATACAACTGCCAAGCTGATTAAAATTTGTTCAGGAAGGTTTATAAATGCTTAAAAAACAGTATTTTGTAAGATTGTTGAAAGGATTTAGAGATAATTTCTGAATTTGCACTGCATTAGTGATTTAAAATGAATGGATTATTGCTTTTTAAAAGATATTTTTTTGTACTTTTGCAGTCCGTTTAAAAAACACGATTAATTAAAAATTAAACCAAACGCAGATGTTGAAAAACTATGAAACCGTTTTCATTATGACTCCCGTTTTGTCTGATGAACAGATGAAGGAAGCGGTTGCGAAATTTCAGAAATTGCTGAAAGACAAGGGGGCTGAGATAGTCCATGAAGATCATTGGGGTTTGCGTAAGCTTGCTTATGCCATTCAGAAAAAAACTTCGGGATTTTATCATCTAATTGAATTTAAAGCCGAAGGTCCTGTAATTAATGATCTTGAGATTGCTTTCAAACGCGACGAGCGTATTCTACGATTCTTAACCGTTGCCTTAGACAAACATGCTGTTGCCTACAACGAAAAGAAAAGAGTAAACAAAGCCGCCGCAGCAGCTGAAGCTAAAGCAGAAGCTTAAGGATTAATTTTTAAATTCATTGTACGATGGCAAATCAAGCAAACAACGAAATAAAATATCTAACCCCGATTGCGGTAGATGTTAAAAAGAAAAAGTACTGCCGTTTTAAAAAGAGCGGTATTAAGTATATTGACTACAAAGATGCCGACTTTTTGATGAAGTTTGTGAATGAGCAGGGTAAGATTTTGCCCCGCCGTATCACCGGTACATCAACAAAATATCAGCGTAAAGTTGCTCAGGCTGTTAAAAGAGCCCGTCACATTGCTCTTATGCCTTACGTAGCAGATTTGTTAAAATAAGGAGGAACACACAATGGAAGTAATTCTTAAAAAAGATATCCCCAACCTGGGTTACGCCACAGAAGTTGTTAAAGTGCGCGATGGTTATGGCCGTAATTATCTGATTCCTCAGGGTTTTGCAATTCTTGCTACTGAAGCAAATAAAAAAATCAATGCTGAGAATCTGAAACAAAAAGCTTTCAAAGAAGAAAAAGTGCGCAAAGAAGCTGAAGCTCTTGCAAAACTTCTTGAAACTGTAACTGTAAAAATCGGTGCTAAAGTTGCTTCAACAGGCAAAATCTTTGGTTCGGTTAACTCACTTCAGATTGCAGAAGCACTGAAAGAACAGTTCAACTACGACGTTGACCGCAAAAAAATTCACCTTGATGGTGATTCAGTAAAAGAGGTAGGCGAATACAAAGCCAAAGTTATGCTGCATAAAGGTGTAAGCGTGATGATTAATTTTGAAGTTTTTGCTGAATAATCTCTCAGAAATTTTGTAATTTTAATCCCGGTCATTCACCGGGATTTTTTTTGTTGATATGTTGAGCAAGAGCCACTTAAAACTGATTACTTCTCTTCGCCTGGGCAAGTTCAGGCACGAAGAGGGTTTGTTTACAGTTGAAGGTGTAAAAATGGTTAATGAATTGCTTTATAGCAACTTTGAGATTAAAGCCATATTTGCCACTGATGAATGGATAAGCGCCGGACATCTCCCTCCTAAAAGGTACACGGTTGAAATATTTGAGATTTCGCAGACTGAGTTGGAAAAAATTAGCAATCTTTCTACTCCTAATCAGGTTCTTGCCCTTGCTTTCATCAAGCCCAATGAATCTTTAAAATGTTTTAAAAATGAATGGGTACTCGCTCTTGACCAGATCAGAGATCCGGGAAATATGGGCACTATCGTAAGAACAGCTGACTGGTTTGGGTTTAAAAGGATTGTTGCAGCGCATGGAACGGTTGATCTATGGAATCCCAAGGTCGTGCAGGCCAGTATGGGTTCTGTTTTCAGAATTCCGGTACATTATACCGATTTGGCCGAATTTCTTGCAAAGGTTTGTAATACAGCCAGAATCTATGGAGCTTTTATGGAAGGAGACCCTGTTTCTGAAACCATTTTCTCTGACTCAGGAGTTATGGTGATTGGGAATGAATCTCATGGAATATCACCCACAATTGCTGGACTCGTCCACAAAAAGGTTACCATAATGCCGGCAACTCCTGATTTTAATGGCAGAGCTGAATCTCTGAATGCATCTCTTGCTACAGCAATATTGTGTTATGAGATTCAAAAGCAGAGTAAAACATGAATTATTCTGATGACTGCCTCAACAATAAGTGTTTTTGGAGTGTTTAACTAACCTGCCTTAAAGAATTTTTGATCTTTAACTTAATAGAAACTAAAATGATTCTGAAAATTGTGTTGCTTGCCGTTGTTATTATCGGTTTGTCTATCGCCGGAATAGCCATCAAAATGTTTTTGAAAAAAGACGGTGAGTTTAAGAAGTCGTGCAGCAGTGTTGACCCTAATACTGGTCAGCGATTGGGTTGCACATGTGGTAACGCTGAGGGAAGCACTTGCGACAATAATCAGTAGTACTCCTGAAATTTCATGTCAATATTTTATCCGGCTGGCACAATTCTGGCCGGTTTTTTTATTGCTTTGAAATGAGTTTTTCAAGCCCTTCGCTGGTCCAGGTTTCGTATTTCCCTTCCTGATTGGTGTAAATGAAATGAGCCTCAAGGTCGGGATTGCTTGCGAGAAATGCTTTGCTTTTCTCAACGCCCATTACCATAAAAGCAGTAGCAAAGGCATCGGCTGTCATACAATCAGCAGCAAGAACAGATGCACTTAGCAGTGTATGACTAACCGGAAATCCGGTAGATGGATCAATGGTGTGAGAATATTTGATACCATCCTTTAGGAAAAAACGTCTGTAATTACCTGAAGTTGCCAATGCCTTGTTTTCAAGGTTGATGATAACATCAATATTCCGGGTTTCATCTCCATCCTGTGCAGGTTTTTCAATGCCAACTTTCCAACTGCTCTTGTCAGTCTTCCTCCCTTTAGCAATAACTTCCCCGCCAACGTCTACAAGGTAATTTTCAATCCCTTTTTTTTCGAGGATTTTTCCAATTAAATCGGCTGAATAACCTTGTGCAATAGCATTAAAGTCAACCTTGATAGCAGGGTTACTTTTATTAACCCGGTCATCAGTGATGCTTACATTGCGGTAATTGACGTATTGCAGCAAACTATCAACAGTGGCAGAATCCAGCTTCATAGGATCGGTAAAGCCAAATCCCCAGGCATTGGTCAGTGGCAGAGTTGTAATGTCGAAAGCTCCGGCTGTTCTTTCTGAAACCTTCTGTGCAGCATCAAATATTGTTATAAAAGTGTCGTCGAGTTCAACTTCCGGGTCATTGTTGTTTACTTTTGAAATGATGGAAGATGCCAGATATACTGAAGCCGACCGATCGAATGCTTTGAAAAAGCTGTCAATTTCGGGTTGCAGATTTCTCTCCTGGTCATCGAAGTAGGTAATTGCATAATAGGTACCCTGAGCCATCCCATTGATCTTAACCTCTTTGAGGTCAGCGTTTGATCCGCATTTAACAAAAAGTAATATTGACAGAAGACCGATAACTGAAATAACCCAAAGCTTTTTCATTGTGAAGAGTTTAGTTGTGCGAAATTAGTTATAAATACAGTTGTACAAAAAAAAAGCGCCTTGAAAAAGGCGCTGAAACTAAAAATTTAATATTGCATTATCCTCCAAAATCATCAAATGCAATGTTTTCTTTAGGTACACCAAGATTGTCAAGCATTTTGAATACAGCTGAATTCATCATGGGTGGCCCGCAGAGGTAAAATTCAATCTCTTCTGGTTCAGGATGTTTGCTCAGGTAATTGTCAAGAACAACCTGGTGTATAAATCCTGTATATCCAGTCCAGTTATCTTCAGGCATCGGCTCTGAAAGGGCGATATTGAATTTAAAGTTGGGGAAATCTTTTTCAATTGCCCTGAATTCATCGTCATAGAATACCTCTCTCAAAGACCTGGCTCCATACCAGTAGGTAACTTTTTTGTGAGTTTTTTCGGTATGGAACATGTGGAAAATCTGTGATCTGAGCGGAGCCATTCCTGCACCACCGCCGATATATAGTTTTTCCTTATCGGTATCTTTGATGTGAAATTCGCCGTAAGGGCCGGAAACCATTACCTTATCGCCGGGTTTACGCGAGAAGATATACGAAGAACAAATACCGGGGTTCACATTCATAAACTGGTTTTTGGCACGATCCCAGGGCGGGGTAGCAATACGGATGTTAAGCATCACAATATTGCCTTCTGCCGGGTGATTGGCCATAGAATAAGCCCTGAAGATTGGTTCAGGGTTTTTCATTTTTAAATCCCAGATTTTGAGTTTGTCCCAGTCTTCTCTGAATTTATCTTCAACAATAATGTCCTTAAAGTCAACATCTATCTTGGGTACATCAATCTGAATATAACCTCCCGACTGAAAGTCAAGTGTTTCGCCTTCAGGCAGTCTGACTACAAACTCCTTAATGAAAGTAGCCACATTCCGGTTGCTTACCACTTCACACTCCCATTTTTTAATTCCAAATATTTCTTTTGGAATTCCGATTTTGAGGTCGCCTCTGACTTTAACCTGGCATCCGAGCCTCCAGTTATTTTGTTGCTCTTTTCTGGTAAAGTAACCCTTTTCGGTTGGAAGAATATCGCCGGCGCCTTCAAAAACCTGACATTTACACATAGCACAAGTGCCACCACCTCCGCAAGCTGAAGGCAGAAATATCTTTTCTGCAGCAAGGGTGCTTAAAAGAGATGAGCCAGGGTCAGCCTCAACTACTTTTTCTTCGTTGATGGTAATTTTAACCTTGCCCGGAGGGGTTAGCTTGGCTCTTACGTAGAGCAATAACCCAACCAGCATGAGTATAATGGTAAGAAACACCACAATACTTATCAATACAATTGTTCCGGTTCCCATAATAAAAGTTTTCTTTAATGGTATTAAAATCGGGTTAGAGTTTTATGCCCATGAAACTCATAAAAGCAATGCCCATTAACCCGGTAATGATAAAAGTAATTCCCAGGCCACGAAGAGGTGCAGGAACATTTGAGTAGCGGATTTTTTCGCGAATAGCTGCAATGGCAACAATGGCAAGAAACCAGCCGATACCGCTGCCAAGACCGAATACGGTAGCTTCGGCAATTGAACCGTAATCGCGTTCCTGCATAAACAATGAGCCACCGAGGATGGCGCAGTTCACAGCGATAAGCGGAAGAAAAATTCCCAGAGAAGCATAAAGGGTAGGTGAGAATTTTTCAATAACCATTTCAACCAGCTGAACCATTGAAGCAATAACAGCGATGAACATAATGAAACTCAGGAAGCTGAGATCAACACTGGCGAAATCTGCTCCAAGCCATGACAATGCCCCTTTTCGCAGCAGGTAATTGTTAATAAGGTAGTCAACCGGAACTGTAATTCCGAGTACGAAAACTACAGCAATCCCCAGCCCAACCGATGTTTTTACAGTTTTTGATACTGCCAGGTAAGAACACATACCCAGAAAGTATGCAAAAATCATATTGTCAATGAAGATTGACTTGACAAAAATGTTTAAAAGATTTTCCATAATCATTCTTTGTGTTGGGTGATTTACTATTTTTCTTCCTGAAGTTCGGGATTTCTTGAGCGTTGCACCCAAATAATAATTCCAACAACTATCAATGCCATTGGAGGCAGAATCATCAACCCGTTGTTAACATAACCCAATTCGTAAAATGCTTTGGGCATAACATGGAATCCCCAGATGGTGCCGGAGCCCAGCAGTTCACGGAAAAAGGCAACAATAATCAGTATGATTCCATAGCCAAGTCCGTTACCAATACCGTCAACAAACGATGGCCAGGGCTTATTCGCCATGGCAAAAGCTTCGAGGCGGCCCATAATGATACAGTTGGTAATAATCAGACCTACAAAAACTGACAATTGTTTACTAACATCGTAAACAAAAGCTTTAAGCACCTGGTCAACCAGAATTACCAATGCAGCAATAACTACAAGCTGAACGATAATCCTTATGCGTGGGGGTATGGTATTGCGGAGAAGTGAAATTAAAAGATTAGACATTGCTGTTACAACAATTACCGAAATTGACATAACAACTGCCGGTTCAAGTTTTACAGTAACGGCAAGAGCAGAACAAATGCCCAGAACCTGAACAGTAATGGGATTATCTTTATTCAGCGGCCCAAGAAGAAGTTTTTTGGTTTTAGCGGAGAACAATGGTTCTCTTTCAGTTGTGCCTGTACTCATAAAGCTTTCTGATTTTTAAAGTAAGTGACATAATTTTCCAGGCAATCCTTAATCATTGCCGATACTCCGTTGCTGGTGATGGTGCCACCTGAAATGGCATCCACTCCATGCGCCGGATCAATGTTTGAATTGCCCACGCCGCCTTTAACTACTGAAATAGAAGCAAAATTACCATTTGCATCGAACAGGGTTTTAGCAGGGAACTGAGAAGTGAAAATCTCGGTAGAAATTTCTGCACCAAGTCCCGGTGTTTCTCCTTTGTGGCCAAAGGTAACTCCTTCAACAGTATTCATGTCTGATTTCAGTGCAATGTTGCCCCAAACCGGACCCCAAAGTCCAACTCCGTGCATAGGGATGATGTAAATCAGTTCCCCGTCTTTTTCGCAAACAAACAACGGGAAGACAGGTTCCTGTGCTGTTTTTCCGGCGGCAATTTGTTGTTTGGCCTTGAGTTCTGCTTTAAGATCAATCAAAAACGCTCTGCGGTCACCTTTCTCGAATTTTCCATTGGTGTATATGGCAAGCTCTTCACCGGCAGCATTAATTACAATTTCTTTTACGATATGTTTGTCGTAAAGCTGCTCGGCATTTGCTGTAGTAGATTCAATGTGAGCCGACCTGAGGATGTCCTGGATTTTTTCAATCTTGACATTCCTTTCCTGTGCAGGTTGCAGCAGGATGGCGGCGGCTGAAAGTAGGGCTGCTACCACGATTACCATGATAGAAGCGTATCTGAAAATATAGCCGTTGCTGTACATAAGTTCTTTTTTTTCTGTTCTTGTTTGAAATATTCAGCGTTATGCCTTTGCAGGTTTCAGCCTTTTCAACCTGCGTTTGATGTTTGCTTCCACTACATAGTGATCAATAAGCGGAGCAAAAACATTCATAAGCAGAATTGCAAGCATCATTCCTTCGGGATAAGCAGGATTGAGCACCCTGATCAGCACTGCCATTAGGCCAATGAAGAAACCATAAATCAGTTTTCCGGTGTTGGTTTGGGCAGCTGTTACAGGGTCAGTTGCCATGTAAACTGCTCCGAAAGCAAATCCACCCATTACCAAATGATAGTAGAAAGGAACATTCATATAAGCATTGGCTCCGGCCAGGTTTAACACACCACCCATAAAAATTCCGCCAATAACTACCGACAACATAATTCTCAGGCTTCCAACTCCTGTGAAAACCAGAATTGCGGCACCTATAAGGATTGCAAGAGTAGAAGTTTCTCCAATTGAGCCAGGAATCGTGCCCAGGAACATGTCCATAAATGAATGTGAAAAGTTTACTACACCCGATTCAATACCTGCGGTTGCTTCAGCAAGGGGAGTTGCTCCTGAATAAGCATCGGCTTTTTCAGCAATCCATACTTTATCGCCCGACATTTGGGCAGGATATGCAAAAAACAAAAATGCACGGGCTGTAAGTGCCGGATTCAGAATGTTCATTCCTGTGCCTCCAAACACTTCTTTACCAATTATAACTGCAAAAGCTGTGGCAACAGCAACCATCCATAATGGAATATCAGGAGGCAACACCAATGGAATCAACATCCCCGAAACCAGAAAGCCTTCGTTAACCTCGTGATGCCTTATTTGGGCAAAAGCAAACTCAATGCCTAATCCTGTAACATATGATACAACAACGATTGGCAATACTTTCCATAATCCGAAAAGGACTTTATCCCAGAAAGCAGCAGCTTCACCAATTGAAAGGTAGTGCTGGTTTCCTGCATTCCAGATTCCGAATAGCAGGGTGGGAATCATTGCGATAACCACAATGCTCATGGTGCGTTTCATATCTATGCTGTCGCGGATATGGCTGCCCAGGCTTGTAGTTTTGTCGGGGACAAACAGGAAGGTTTCAAAAGCATCAAAGGTTGAGTGAAGCTTTTCGAACTTTCCGCCCTTTTGAAACTGGGGCTTTATTTTGTCCAGTTGTTTTCTAAGCGCTTTCATTCGTATTGTGTTGATTTTTAATTTTTTTCGACTTATTGAGGTTCATCTGAAATGACTAGCTCATTTCCTTGCGCATGGTTTCCAGACCTTTGCGCACAATTGACTGAATTTCAGTTTTTGAAGTGTCAATGAACTCACATAATGCAAGGTCTTCAGGTTCGACCTCGTAAATGCCGAGGTTTTCCATCAGGTCAATGTCCTCGGTCAGGATGGCCTTTACAAGTTGCATGGGATAAATATCCATTGGCAAAACTCTCTCGTATTGTCCGGTCATTACATAAGCCCTTTCGCCTCCGTGCATATTGGTATCAATAACATATTCTTTCTTTGGAGTGAGCCATGAAAAGAATGTCCTGGAAAAACTGAATTTTCCGAAACCAGGCAGCGCCCAGCCAAGGAACTCGTGGTAGTTTCCTTCAGGAATAACGGATACTACAGAATCGTAGAAATTTGTGAAACTGTCGTGGCGGATTTGTGTGCCTGTCAAAACATTGCCACTAATGTAGCGGGGATTCTCTCCTTTGATGTTGTTTTTGATGATGGGCGCAATTTCAGCACAGCGGCGGGTTTTAAAATATGCGGGTCTTTCCACTTCTGAGCCTGCCAGAGCCACCATCAATGATGAATCGTAAGTGCCTGTAAGAAATAGTTTTCCTATGGTAATTACTTCCTGAACTCCGGCAAACCAAACAACTTCACCTTTATTGATTGGGCTGATGTGATGAATCTGAATCCCAACATTTCCGGCGGGGTGGGGGCCTTTAAAGGTTGTAATTTCTGCATTCCGGCAGTTAAGGAACTCCTTAGCCGATGTTTTTGCCCCAACATTCAGATGAACCTTGCCCGAAGTTAATTTCGCAAGAACATCAATGCCTGCCTGAAAAGCCTCACCTTGTCCATTGACGATGAAATCAAAATCGGGAGCAAGAGGTGCAGTGTCGAACGCTGAAACAAAAATACTTTTGGGATTGTGCTCCGGATTGGCAATGGTGCCGTAAGGGCGCTGGCGAATCATTGCCCAAAGGCCGCTCTGGAGTAATTTTTCGATAATCTGCTCCCTGCTGAGCGATGCCGGAGAAGCGCTGCCGAAATCAATTTTGGTGTCAGTTCCATCGGCTTCAATCCTTACTTCAAGTAACAGGCGTTTGTCACCCCTTTTTATTTCGGTGATGGTTCCGCTTACCGGCGAAGTAAAGGAGATATTGTCGCGATACTTGTCAATAAACACCGGTGTTCCGGCTTTTACTGTATCACCTTCCTTTACCAGCAACCGGGGAAAAACCCCGATAAAATCAGTGGGTTTTATCGCAAAATACCTGGGCGATACCTCCCTGACGTTTTTTTCTGCAGTGCCCTTTAAATTGATGTTCAGGCCCTTGCTTAACTTAATGGTGTTCGGCATAGTTGTTGTTGTTTCAAACTGTCGCAATTAAAGCGGCAAAGGTATTGATAAACTTAATTATTTAGTTTTGTGCATTGATTATTTTTGCACAATCTTTGTTTTTTAATTAACAAAGCTACTAAATTTAACTTTCTTTGCAATAAACAGAAACAATAAAAGTTAAACTTTTGCAACCCGACATCAATCGCTGATTTAATGCGCTTGTTGTTATTTGATTAACAGTAATCCACAAACAAGATATGAGAGGCATTGTTCATACTCTGGCCCTGTTTTTTATGGGTTTTTTATTTTTTGTTCTGCCTTGCAGAAGCTCTGCACAGGAGAATCAGCAGGAAAGCCGGAAAAACAAGGCACGCCAGAACAGCAAAGTTTCTGCTGAAAAGCAGGCAGATTCGTATTTTGATGTTAGTGCCCCCAAATTTGAAGATTTTGTTTACAAACCTTCAATAAAAACGGTATTATTTCACAGAGAAGGCTGGGAGTTGAGCCCGCCACTTATCAAATTCAACACCGACGAACGCCTGATGCTATCGTTCGACGATCTGGATGCAGACTATAAGGTATGGCAGTATACTGTAATTCATTGTGATGCAACCTGGAATCCCACCGATTTGTGGCCCAATGAGTATATTGATGGCTTTACAGATGGCTTTATCCGCGATTATAAATTTTCTTTTAACACCCTGCAGCCATTTACACACTACAGTTTGCAGCTTCCGAATGATGATTTCCGTTTTACTTTGCCCGGAAATTATATTCTTAAAATCTATCCTGAAAATGAGCCTGAAAAACCTGTGATTACCAGGCGGTTTATGGTTGTTGATGCTAAAGTAACCATTAAGGGGAGAGTAAAAAGATCGGGCAATCCGGATCTGTACTTTTCCCACCAGGAAGTGCCTTTTTCGATATTTAACCCCACCTACAACATTGCCGAGCCCATGCGCAACCTCAATGTGATTATCTTGCAAAACAACCGGTGGGATAATGCCATCTGGGGCTTAAAGCCCATGATGCTTCGTAGCGATGAGCTTGATTTTCAATATACTGATGGCGCAAATACATTTGAAGCCGGAAATGAGTTCAGATATTTCGACATCAAAAGCCTGAGATATAACTCTGAGCGTATACGAGCCATTGAAAACAGAAACGACGGCTATCATGTTGCCCTGCTGCCCGATGTGCGCCGTACTTTCAAGCCTTATGTTACCTATTCGGATATTAATGGCAGGATGCTGATTAAAACTGAAGATGCCCGCGAAACAACAACGGAAGCCGAATATGTTTGGGTTGATTTTTTTCTGCCGGTAGAGGCTCCTTTCGCTGATGGTTCGGTTTACATACTCGGAGCGCTTACCGATTGGAGCTTTAAAGTTGCCCAGGGAGACAAAGAAGGCAACCCTGACGGAAAAATGAAATATAATTTCGCACGGCAGGGCTATGAAGCACGGCTTTATCTGAAACAGGGTTATTATAATTATCTGTATGCTTTTGTTCCGAACGGTGAAAGCAAGGCCGAAATGCAGCGGTTGGAGGGCAGCCTATTTGAAACCCGCAATGCATACACCGTACTAGTTTATTACCGCGAGCCTGGCGCACGTTTCGACAGATTGATTGCTGCTGAAGTAATCGAAAATTAGTTTTTTTCAGCTGGCAGTGAGAAAATACCAAAGTTTCAGATATTGAAATACATGCTGCATTGTTTGATTAAAGTTGCTGCATAAGTTATTGACATTGGTCAATAATTCAGAAAAAACATGTAGGTTTGACATCCCAAAAACAAACACGCTTATCTGATGGATAATTTTATTGTTTCGGCCAGAAAATACCGCCCGGCGAAGTTTGCCACGGTTGTCGGACAGTCTTCTATAACCAATACACTAAAGAATGCTATTGTTAATCAGCAGATTGCCCAGGCATTTCTTTTTACAGGGCCCAGAGGGGTTGGAAAGACCACCTGTGCCAGAATTATGGCCAAAACCATCAACTGCCGCAATCTTGGCGCCGATGGAGAAGCCTGCGATGTTTGCGAATCGTGCCAGTCATTCAACAAGTCGGCTTCGTTTAATATTTATGAGCTGGATGCAGCTTCCAATAATTCGGTTGATGACATCAGGGTATTGGTTGATCAGGTGAGGATTCCGCCTCAGGATGGTAAATACAAGGTATATATCATCGACGAGGTTCATATGTTGTCGCAGGCTGCATTTAATGCTTTTCTTAAAACTCTTGAAGAGCCGCCCCCATATGCTAAATTTATTTTAGCCACTACCGAAAAGCATAAGATTCTGCCAACCATTTTGTCGCGTTGCCAGATTTTTGACTTCCGCCGCATCAGTACCGAAGATATTGCCCATCACCTGGCCTGGGTTGCCAGCGAAGAGCATGTTGAAGCGGAGCCCGATGCCCTGCATATTATTGCCCAGAAAGCCGATGGAGGGCTGAGAGATGCCTTGTCAATGTTTGATCAGTTGGTAAGTTATGCGGGTAATGTGCTTACATACAAGCAGGTAATTGAAAACCTGAATGTACTGGATCATGATTATTATTTCAAGGTTACACATCACATTCTCAGGGGCGACATCAGCCAAACTTTGCTTTTGTTGAATGAAGTGATTGACAATGGTTTCGACGGGCAGCATTTTGTAACGGGACATGGACAGCATTTGCGCAATTTGCTGGTAAGTCAGGACAAAGAGACACTCCGGCTGATGGAAACCAGTGCCAATATACGCAACCAGTATCTTGAGCAGGCCGGTATGTGTAATGCAGCATTTTTGCTTAAGGCGCTTGAGATAAACAATCAGTGCGATATCAATTATAAAATTTCGACCAATAAGCGGCTGCACCTTGAAATAGCCCTGATGCAGATGTGCCGGCTGGCTAATCCCGACGGATATTCGCCTGTAGTTTCTGCTCCGCCAGTAGCACAGGAGCCTCCGGTAAAACCTATTGCACCTAAGCCCGTTGCCACTGAGCCGGCCCCCCCCCCGGTTACTGCTGAGCCATCCGCCGCCCCCGAAAAACCTATGGCTGCCGAACCAAAGGCAAACTACCAGGCCCAAAATCAGCCAAATGTTGCAGCAGCTCCTGCGCCTCCCGTAAAAACATCTTATTCAGGGATAAACATCGGCGGATTAATTAATCCATCTTCAGCTCCGGCTGCAGCGGGCGTTAGCGAGGGAAATGCGCAGGACGAAGAAGTGCTTCCAGCTGACAGACAGGATTTTACACAAGCTGATCTGGAGCGGGTATGGGAACCAATGGCTGCAAAGATCGGGAAAGACCTGCCCAATCTTTACCATTCATTGGTTTGCCGAAAGCCAATCCTGGATGAAGGTTATAAAATAATTGTAACCGTCGACAACAAGATTCAAAGCGATGAGATTTTTACCCGCAGGCCCGAAATACTTAATATTCTGCGCACCGGCTTCAGAAACTGGGGAATTACTCTGGAAACCATCATCAGCGACCGGCCGGTAGAATCGCGAAAGCCTTATACCGATCAGGATAAATTTGATTCTATGGCAGCTGAAAACCCCAGCCTTACCACCTTAAAAAACCAGTTAAATCTGGATATTGAAATGTGATTCACTGATATCAAGAATCATAAGCCGGATTTTCCGGCTTTTTTTATATCAGAAAAAAGGCAGACGGAACAGAATGTTCGAAAATACAATCATCAACACCAGGGCCAGAGGATAAACTGCGGCATAAGCAACCTGTGAAATGCCACTGTCGGATTGTGTGTTGATGGCAGCAAGGCCTGGTGTAGAAGTCATTCCGCCGGTAATTACGCCCATAAGCGTAAGAAAGTTCATTTTTAGCAAAAACCTGCCAACCAGTGTGGCAATAATCAGCGGGAAAAGGGTAATGGCTGCCCCTGCTGCAATAAGTCCGAACCCGTAATTGGTAAATGTTTCGCCCAAATGGCCGCCTGCTTCGCAGCCAACAGTAGCCAGAAACATAAGTAACCCAAGTTCCCTGAAAAGCTGATTGGCATTGCTCGACATTGACCAGATGATGGGCCCGGTTTTGCCTATGCCGCTCAGCACCAGGGCAGCAGCCAGCACACCTCCGGTAATTCCAAGACTAAAATCGAAAAATCCAAAAACCGGAATTTTAACCATTCCAACCAGTATTCCGATAACAATTCCCAGCGTAATAGGCAGAAAATCGGTTTCCGAAAGTCTTTTGTCGTCGTTGCCGAGCAGTGTAACTACTTGTTTCATGCTGTCGCGGCTGGCAGCTATCATTACTCTGTCGCCAAACCTGAGCATGGTATAGTGCATGGGGCGGAGTTCAATACCGCTGCGGCGTATTCTTACTACCGTTGCATCGTAATTGGCGCCAAGGTTAAGTTTTTGCAATGGCTTATTAATTACCTGCTTACTGGTAACTAGAACCCACTGCACATCGTGTCCTTTGTCGAGCGGCAATTCTTCCGTTGTTTCGGGGCCTATGAGCAGTTTAACTTTTTCGAGGTCTTCCTGTGTGCCCAATGCCCTGATGATGTCTCCCTGGTATAAGATGGTGTCTTTTGAAGGGGTAGTTGTGTGCCCGTCGTGTTTAACTCTTGAAATTACACAATTGGTAACAGTTCTGAATTTCAGGCCTGTGATTGATTTTCCGTGAATATTTGGATTTTCAACCCTGAAGTTTCCCGGTATAAACTCGGGATAAGAATGTTTAAGGTTCTGGTTAAAATCGTCTTCGGCTTTTTTGAAATTGATTTTCAGCAATCGGGGGGTAATACTGGCAAAAAGTACCACTCCCACCACACCAAAAGGATAAGCAATACCATATCCTATGGATGCAAGGGGCGATTTGCTGACTTCAACTGCTGCTGCCAGCCCCGGCGTACTGGTCATTGCTCCGTTAAAAAGGCCTGTGGCCAATGCTTTGTCAATGTGCATAAAATTGGCCAGCAACCAGGATATCAAAGCGCCGCTGAAAATGATGAGTGAGGCTATAATAAACAATTGCTTGCCATACTGTTTAAAGCTTCTGAAGAAGCCCGGCCCCGACTGAATTCCAATTGTAAAAATAAAAAGCAAAAGCCCAATATGCTGATATTCAGATGGTAATCTAAAGCCAAAATGCCCAAGGAGCATGGCTATAAAAATTACTGCCGATATATCAAGCGAAAAACCTTTGATGCGGGCTCTTCCTGCAACAAGCCCCAGACTTATGATAAGAAAGAGGGCCAGATAGCTGATGGAAATAAGGTTGTCCATTGAGTGATTGATTATCCGGCAAAGGTAGTCAAGTTGCGGGCATAGCTGGATTGATGTTTCAGAATGTTTTGTTTTTTCTCAGATTTTGATTTGTGAGGTGAAGTTTTAATGGAATAAAAGAATAATCTCCATTAAAAAGACAGAATGAAATGTTTTGAAATTATTCCTCAAACATTTCATTCTGCCTGCGTGTAGCCTGCCTTTTTTAGTGGATTAAACCCAATATCTGTAAGTTATTTATTGTACTGAGTTTAGAAAGGTTAGTTCCCCATTATTTGCGTCTGCAATTATCCGGGAATCTTTTGTTATTGAACCGTCTAAAATTTTTCTTGATAATTCATTCAAGACTTTACGTTGTATCACCCGCTTTACCGGCCTTGCCCCATACTGAGGGTCGAAACCGGCATCAGAAATCAGATTTACGGCTGCAGGGGTGTAGCTGAGCTGAATTCCCGATTTGCCAAGCATGGCCACCACCTGATCGAGCTGAAGTTTTACTACACTTTCAATTTCTTCCTTGCTCAGGGGGCTGAACATAATTACTTCGTCTATTCTGTTGAGAAACTCGGGCCTGATGGTTTTTCGCAGCAATGTCATAACTTCTTCGCGTGTTTGCTCAAAAAGACTTTCGTTGTCACGGTCTCCGGCATTTTCCATGTTTTCTGCAATGATGTGGGAGCCGAGGTTCGATGTCATAATAATTATGGTATTTCTGAAATCGGCTGTTCTTCCTTTGTTGTCGGTAAGTCTGCCTTCGTCGAGTACCTGAAGCAGGATATTGAAAACGTCGGGATGGGCTTTTTCAATTTCGTCGAGCAGCACCACCGAATAGGGTTTTCTTCTTACCTTCTCGGTGAGTTGTCCGCCTTCATCGTATCCCACATAGCCAGGAGGTGCGCCTATCAGTCTGGAAACGGTGTGCCTTTCCTGATACTCCGACATGTCAATCCGAACCATTGCATTTTCATCATTAAACAGGAACGAGGCCAGTGCTTTGGCGAGTTCAGTCTTACCTACTCCGGTGGTTCCCAGAAAGATGAATGATCCTACGGGTCTGCGCATGTCCTGTAATCCTGCTCTGCTTCGCCTTATGGCATCCGAAATGGCTTCAATGGCTTCGTTTTGGCCGACTACCCGTTTGTGCAGTTCATCTTCAAGATGCAGAAGTTTTTCTCTTTCGCTTTGCAACATCCGGCTAACAGGAATGCCTGTCCAGCGCGATACTATCTCTGCAATTTCCTCAGCGCCAACCTCTTCTTTAATTAGTGCTGAGCCCGATTGCATGGTGGCGAGTTTGGCCTTCAGGTTCTCGAGGTTTTGTTCGGTAGTTTTTATCAGCCCGTACCTGATTTCTGCAACTCTTCCGTAGTCTCCGTCTCGTTCGGCTTTTTCAGCCTCAAAGCGATATTGTTCCATTGATTTTTTGGTTCGCTGAATTCCTTCTACCACCTCTTTTTCGGCTTTCCATCGTCCGGCAATGGTGTTGCGTTCCTCGCTCAGGTTGGCCAATTCCATGGTAATAGATTTCATCCTGTTGTCATCTCCTTCGCGTTTGATGGCCTCCCTTTCTATTTCAAGCTGCTTGATTTTTCTTTCTACTTCATCAAGTACTTCGGGTACTGAATTGATCTGAAGTCTGAGTCTGGCAGCTGCTTCGTCAATCAGGTCAATGGCCTTGTCGGGAAGAAAACGGTCGCTGATGTATCGTTGCGACAACTCAACTGCGCTGATAATGGCTTCGTCTTTAATCCTAACCTGATGATGAGACTCATACCGTTCCTTTAGTCCCCTGAGAATGGAAATTGCACTCAAGGTGTCGGGTTCGTCAATCATAACTATCTGAAACCTGCGCTCCAATGCCTTATCTTTTTCAAAATATTTTTGATACTCTTTAAGCGTGGTTGCGCCAATGGCGCGCAGTTCGCCACGGGCCAGGGCTGGTTTCAGTATATTGGCTGCATCCATAGCGCCTTCTCCTCCTCCTGCTCCAACCAAGGTGTGAATTTCGTCAATAAAAAGTATTACTTCCCCGTTTGACTCAATTACTTCTCTTACTACACTTTTGAGTCGTTCTTCAAACTCGCCTTTATATTTTGCACCTGCGATTAAGGCGCCCATGTCTAATGAAAAAATTTGTCTGGATTTCAGATTTTCCGGCACATCGCCATTGATAATTCTGTGTGCAAGTCCTTCGGCAATGGCAGTTTTTCCAACGCCGGGTTCGCCGATGAGTATGGGGTTGTTTTTGGTTCTGCGCGACAAAATTTGTAGAACACGGCGTATCTCTTCATCGCGGCCTATTACCGGATCGAGTTTGCCGTTGCCTGCCAGTTGATTCAGGTTTCTGGCATAGCGATTCAGGGCATTGAACGAATCGTCGGCGGAGGCGGAGTTTACTTTTGCCCCTTTGCGAAGTTCAGCAATAGCTGCTTTCAGATCTTTTTGATTAAGCCCCGAACGCGATAACATATCCGCAACCTGATCTCCGGCACTGAGTAGCCCCAGCAGCAGATGTTCAACGGAAATATATTCATCATTCATTTCTTTGGCTGCTGAGCCTGACTTTTGAATGGCTTTTGAAAGGGTGTTGCTGAGGTATTGCTCACCACCGCTTACCCTGGGAAAAGATTGTAGTACGGCGTCTATAGTCTTGCTGAGGTTATCGGGGTTTATGCCGGTTTTGCCGAAAAGAAATGAAATAACATGGTCGCCTGCATTCAGCATTGCCTTGAGCAGGTGGGCTGTATCAACAGACTGATGATTATTTGCAGCAGCCAGTTCGCTTGCATTTTGCAGGGCTTGCTGCGATTTTATGGTGAGGTTGTTGAGGTTCATAAAACTTAATTTTTAATCAGTAGGATAACATCAAAACCTCTGCCAGATGCGGATTTGCAGAAATATATGACAAAACGACATGTTTTCATTTTTAAAATTGCCAAATTGACACAATATTTTTTTATTAAACCTAAACAAAAGCGGGTAAAGCCTGTTACCTTTGTGCTTTGGCAAACATAAAGTTAAAAATATTTTTTATGGCAAACAGATTGATGGATCCCATCGGCAGACTGATGGGGTTAAGGTACAAATCGCATCCCTGGCATGGCGTTGAAATAGGCCCTGATGCACCTGAATTACTTACCTGCTTTGTGGAGATGGTAACCACCGATACAGTGAAATATGAGGTGGATAAAATTTCAGGTTACCTGAAAATAGACCGGCCGCAGAAATATTCCAATGTTTTGCCGGCTCTGTATGGGTTTATTCCACAAACACTTTGTGCCAAAAAGGTTGCCGAGTATGCTTCAAAAAAGTCGGGCAGAGCTGAAATTGTTGGGGATGGCGACCCGCTTGATATCTGTATTCTGGCCGAAAAAAGCATTACCCACGGAGATATTCTGGTAAGGGCGATTCCCATTGGTGGATTCAGAATGCTTGATGGAAACCAGGCCGACGATAAGATTATTGCTGTGCTTAAAAATGATGCTGTTTATGGAGAATACACCGATGTGGAACAACTTCCAAAACTAATCGTAAACAGGCTGAAACACTATTTTCTTACCTATAAAGATTTGCCTGGTGAACCCCGCGACTGTGAAATTACACATACTTACAATGCTGCAGAAGCGCGTGAAATTATTGAAGCATCCATGGAGGATTACAGGCAGAAGTTCGAAAATCTGGATACACTCCTGTCGGAAGTTTAATTTTCGATAAAACAATAATTTTAACCTTTTTCAAACTTTTTGGCCCGGATTACTCCGGGCTTTTTAACTTTGCAAAAAATTACATTAACTGCTGCTTTTGTGAAACATACATTGGTGCTGGGGGCCAGCCTTAATTCTTCGCGCTATTCAAACATGTGTATCCATGACCTGGTCGAAGCAGGTTTTACAGTTTCAGCTGTGGGCCTTCGCGAGGGGGTAGTAAGTGGTGTAAAAATTGAAAAGGGAATGCCTCAATATGATGATATTCATACCATTACATTGTATCTTGGCCCGGGAAACCAACCGCAGTACTATGAGTACATCATCAGTTTGAACCCTAAAAGACTAATATTTAATCCCGGAACGTGGAACGAAGATCTGGCCGACCTTGCGGCAAAAGCTGGCATACGTGTTGAAAGCCGTTGTACCCTGATGATGATTTCTGCCGGGAACTATTAAGTAAATGTAATTGATGGTGTACGAAATGCTTCATTTTTGCGTTATCAGGCAAAGGAAACGAATAATTAAGTACCTTAGCCCCTTGTTTCATCCACAAGTTCAGCACTTTGCCGGATCATAGAATTATGATAAAAATTAACTTTTCTCTCTGCTTCAGACTGTTGATAGGTTTTGTGTTAACCGCCTGTTTGCCAGCGATATCGAAGTCACAGGAAAACATTACCAGTGTTACCGGAGACTCCATTTGCCCGTCATCGCAGTACATAGTTCCTGTAATGGTTACCAATCTGAATAATCTTGATTCAATTGCTTTGCAGCTGAAAGTACCTGTGCAAACCATGCAATATTTAAGTTTCAGGCAGGTAAATGCAGCGTTTCCGGCCAACTCGTTTAAAGTATCTCTGGCAGGAGATACTATCAGAATGACATGGGGAGGAACTTTGCCGGTAAGCCTGGGAAACGAAAAGTTGCTCGACCTTATTTTTAAGATTAAGCCGGATGCCATTCCAGGTTCACTTACATGGCTTGAGAACCTTTGCCTGTATCGTGAGCAGGGCGGTGCTTTGGTTCCTTCATCATACATTAACGGCAACATCAGACTCTTTCCATCGCTGTTTGTTGCCATTGAAGAGATTGACGCAACTTGTCCGGGAGAATGTAATGCCAATGTAGGGGCACATGCCACCGGAGGTAAGAAGCCGTACTCTTTTTTATGGAACGGTGAAAACAGTCCGCTTGATAGTATTCTAACCAAAGCCTGTGGAACAGTTAATAATCTTCAGGTGATTGATGCAAATGGCTGCATCCTTGATACAAGTTTTAAAGTTTCAGAGCTGCTTTCGGCCAAAGTTGAACTTGAAACAGAACCAGATACGGTTTACATTCAGAATCCGGGTATAAAATTCTCATTTTCAGGTGATCAGAATGTTGTGGAATGGCTCTGGGATTTTGGAGACGGAAGTCCCCGTTCACGGGAACGCACTCCGCAGCATGTTTATTCCACAGCCTCGGCCCCCGACCTTGAAGCCTACACAGTTTCACTTACAGTGCGCAGTACTCAGGGATGTGACACTACCATTCTGTTCAATCTTCCGGTAAGCGAAGCCAAACTGTTTATTCCCAATGTGTTCACGCCAAACGGAGATAACATCAACGATAAGTTTGTAATTGCCAAACAAAACGACGGAGGAAGCAGCAGTGGCAGTAATTATATTCCTATCAATCAGGAATATCTGCGGGTAGAACTGGTTGTACTCGACCGCTGGGGGCGGAAAGTTTTTGAGGACGACGATTATAAAAACAACTGGGATGGAGGCAATGTTCCAGATGGTACATATTATTACCGCCTGAATACCTTTGGTTACTTTAAAGATGAAAGTTACAAAGGTGCGGTTACCATACTCAGGGGCAACCGGAATTAGAATCTGCTGCTTTTAAATTCTTTAAACTGATCTGTTGAAGTCCATATGGTTGACTTCAATTCCTTCAATTCCTTTAAGGTCTTTCAGAAGTTTTTCCCATTCTCCGGTGTCGCCGGTGAGTTCAAGAATGATCAATCCGCCGGATCCAAAATGAACATCATCGGCTTCGTTTAACCCCAGACGGGTTCTAATTGAGCACCCGTAGTTGGTAAGTACTTTCTGAACAAGATCGGCAACACTGCCGCGATTGCTGACATTGATGCCCAGTATCCTAACTTTTCCCATAATCTGATTAATAAACGAACGACATATTCTGAATTTCTACACCTCCAACTTCAGATAGTTCCTGTTCAAAAGCTTTCCATTCTTTTTCATTGCCGGTAAGGTGCAGAATTATTACACCGGCCCTGCTGCAGGTATTCTCATTGAGTTCATGAAAGCCCAGCCTGGTTTTGATGAGGTGGGAGTTCTTTGTCATAAGTACCTGCAACCTTCCGGCTTCTTTAATGCGGTCTCTGATGAGCAAGCCTAAAATCCTCGTTTCTTTCATTTTGATTGGTGTTTGGTTAGAAATAGAGGTCTCTTTCTCCAGATTGAACTCTCAGTAACCTGATTCGAAGTTCGTTCATGTTTTTGGGGTCAACACTTTTCTCCAGGTCGTCAAGGTTTTTTTCAATTACTTCCCAGCCTTTCTTTTTGGTGTCGGCCGGAGCGTAGTCTTCGAGGTATTCGGCCAATGTGAGCATGGCGTTGGGCGAGCAGAAACGCTTGATAAATCCGGGGACCGAAAACTCCATGAAGTGCTCTCCGGTTCTTCCCCTGCGGTAACAAGCGGTGCAAAACGAAGGAAGGTAATCATTCTCAAAGAGTTCTTCAATAATTTCGTTCAGGGAGCGGTTGTCGTTAATCTGAAACTGTTCCTTATTCAGATCTTGTTCTTCGTTGAGTGAATTGGAATAAGAGCCAAGTTCAAGTTTGGTTCCTCCGTCAATCTGTGATACTCCAAATTGAATCACTTCATGCCTTAGCGCCGGATTTTCGCGGGCGGTAAGAATCATACCTGTGTAAGGCACTGCCAGTCTGAGAATGGCTACTAATCTGGCAAAATCGGCATCGCTTACTGTGTAATCTGTGCCCAGGTCAAGCTTGGAGGCGTTTTGAATTCGCGGAAATGAAATGGTATGCGGGCCAACATGGTAACAGGCTTCCAGATGATTGGTGTGGCGAACCAGCCCAAGTACCTCAAATCTCCAGTCGTACAACCCAAAAAGTGCTCCGATTCCTACATCGTCAATTCCTGCTTCCTGTGCTCTGTCGAGAGAAGTAAGCCTATAATTGAAGACTCGTTTTTTGCCTCCCAGGTGATAATTTTTATATGCTTCGGGATGATAGGTTTCCTGAAAAACCTGGTAAGTGCCGATGCCGGCTTCTTTTACTGTTCTGAAGCCTTCGATTTCAAGAGGCGCCGCGTTGATATTTACCCTGCGGATCTCGCCCGGCCCTTTCTTTACGCCATAAACAGTTTTAACGGTGTGAGCAATATATTCTGCTGAATACTCAGGATGTTCTCCATACACTAAAATCAGGCGCTTTTGTCCGTTGTCTTCAAGTGCTTCAACCTCGTGAATGAGTTCGGCATCGCTGAGTGTTTTCCTGATGGCTTCTTTGTTTGAAGCCCTGAAACCGCAGTATTTGCAGTTGTTGGTGCATTTATTGCCAACATACAGAGGAGCAAAAAGAACAATGCGGTTCCCGTAAACACGTTTTTTTAATTCACGGGCGCCTTCCTTAATTTCTTCAATGAGTTCAGGGTCGCTGGCATTAATTAAAATGGCTGTCTCCCTGAGAGTTAGTCTTTTTTTATCGAGCGATTTTGCAATGACCGCTCTAACCGATTCTTTGTCAGATTTGGTTTCATTGATGATTTCCCAAATCTCATCCGGATCAATAAACGGTTGCATCCGTTGATCAGGTATCCGGCACTTTTCTGGTGTAAAAATCATTATATTCTGATATTCAGATTGTTAAAAAAAGGTGAACTCTACTACAAAAGTACTTAATTTTAGCCTGAAATGCCATTTAAAAGTACTTTATTACTACAATTTAATCAAACTTCAATTACAAGGTTATCATAAGCCAGTCTTACATTTTCGGGAAGTTTTTTTTCAACCTCTTCATGCAATCCTAAAAAGTGACTGATGTGTGTGAGATAGGCTCTTTCGGGTTTCAATTCTTCAATCAATGACAATGCTTCACTCAGCGAAAAGTGTGAAATATGTTTCGAATTTCTTAGTGCATTGATTACCAAAACCTTGGAATTGAATATCTTGTGTTTTTCTTCGTCGGGTATAAAACTGGCATCGGTTATATAGGTGAGACCATCGAACCGGTATCCGAAAACCGGAAGTTTGTTGTGCATAACAAGAACGGGCATGATGCTTGTTTCACCAATGCTGAAACGGTTATTATCAATTTCATTTATGGTTACCTGTGGTGCTCCGAAGAATCGTGTTTCGGTAAAAATGTAAGGGAATTCGGTTTTGATGGCTTCCATTACATTGTGTGTGCCATAAATGGGGATGTTTTTGTTGAGGATATAATTGAACGCCCTTACATCGTCGAGTCCGGCGATATGGTCGCGGTGTTCATGTGTAAATATCACAGCATCAATATCTTCAACCTGCTGTTTAAGCATCTGAAACCTGAAATCCGGCCCGCAGTCAATTACAATATTCTGGTTGTTGATGCTAACCATGGCCGAAGTTCTGAACCTTTTGTCGCGCGCGTCGGGAGATTTGCAGATCGGGCAGTTACAGGCAATTACAGGCACTCCTATGGAAGTTCCGGTTCCCAGAAATGTAAGTTTAATTTTGCCTTGTGTTTCCATGTTTGATGTTTAGTAAATCAATTCTTCAACTTCCCTGAGGTCGGATTTGAGCTGCTGCTGCATTTCTTCGTCGCATGAAAATGCCAGTTCGTCCCTGATTCGCTTTGCAAAGAAAACGGTCGCGGTTTTGCCCGCCAGATCAACATCTGCATCAAAAAGATGAATATCAATGGTAATTTCATCAATCTTTCTGAATTCCAGCGGGAGAGAATTTTTAATATTGAGAATACCTTTATAATATTCGTCTTCAACCAAAACGCTGACTGCATAAACGCCATCGCAGGGGACAAGCTTGTTTTCCTCTTCAATTTTGACTCTTAAAGTCTTGAAGTTGATTTTTTTACAGGTTTCGCTTCCCGGGTATAACTGGCTGATGATTATATAATGATGATCAAGATAGGCGTTGGCTCTTTGGATTTTTCCCTCAAGCAATGCTTTTCTGATCAGGGTTGAGCTTACGGTTTCATTGTGAATGTCCTGCTCAGGAATTTCTTCAACTCCAAAATTGTAGTATTGCCCCAGTTCGTAAAGATATTCGAAGTCACCTTCGCGGTTGTGTCCGAAATGGTGGTTAAATCCGATTACTACTTTCTTGGCTCTGAGCTTGCCAACCAGAATGTTTCTGATAAAATCAATGGAGGGAATTTGAGAGAACTCGCGCGTAAAATTCAGGATGATCAGATTGTCGAGGCCTGTTTTTCTGAGCAGTTCAATTTTTTCTTTCTGTGAGTTGATCAGCAGCAAGGTTTTTCCGGCAGATTCAGGGAAAAGCACTTTGCGCGGATGCGGGTGGAATGTTATCAGCACCGATTCACCGCCAATGTTGGCAGCAATTTCATTAAGCCTGTTCAGAATGGTTTTGTGACCAATATGCACCCCGTCAAAAGACCCGGTGGTAACTACCGGATTTTTTATAACATCCAGATGATCAAGGTCATATAATATTCTCATATTTTTTAAAGAGTTACTGTTCAGGCTTTTTTTACAAAATATGCCACTTTTTCAAGCATGGTTACTATGTCGAACTCCTGCAGGTAAACATGCGATGGCACATTAAGCGGCTTGGGGGAAAAGTTGATAATCCCTTTTATTCCAGCAAGTATCAGATCTTCTGCTACTTTTTCGGCGTATTCGCCCGGAACTGAAATTACAGCTATCGAAATGCCTTCGTTTTTGATAATATCCTTTAACATCTCATTGTGGTAACAAGGAATGCCAGCATAAATCTTGTTCACTTTTTCGGGATTGGTGTCAAAAGCGGCAACAATATTTAGTTTGGTTCTTTTTCCGCTGAAATATCCCATGATGGCACGGCCGAGATTACCAATCCCCACAACAGCTACCTTTTGTCCATCGCGCGAATCAATGATTTTGCCAATAATGTCAATCAGCTCTTTTACATCATAACCCTGGCGCAGGGTTCCGGTGTAACCAATTAACATTATGTCGCGCCTTACCTGTACCGCGGTGATATGCAGTAAATTGGCAATTTCATGCGAAAATATATGGTGTTTGCCACTGGCCAGATAATTGAGCAAGGCTCTGCGATACTGGCTTAACCGTTCAACGGTTTTGTCCGGAAGTTTTTTTGTCATCTTTCGTTTATTTAATCCTGAGGAAAAATCACAGTGAAGGTTGAACCCTGATCGGGTTTACTTTGTACTTCAATATCACCATGATACATCTCAACAATCTTTTTCAGGATAGAGAGGCCGAGCCCCGATCCTGTAATGTTTTTCGTTTTCTGATTTTTGATTCTCACAAAATCCTGGAATAAACGGGTAGTTTCTTCTTCAGTCATTCCTATACCGGAATCACTTACGCTGATTTTTATAGCATTGTCTTCCTTTTTTATGAAGATATCAACCCTGCCGCCCTGTTTGTTGTACTTTACAGCGTTTGAAATTAGATTATTAAGTATGATCTCAATTTCCTTTGGGTCAGCATCCATTACCACCGCTTCTTTTGTGTTCAGGTAGATGTCAACATCTTTCTGAATCGCATACGGACGCAAGGTATCAACCGAAATTTTAGCAATACTGGTAAGATCAACCTTCTGAAGATTCTGGACAGGTGTTCCTGATTCAATTTTGGTGAGGTCGAGCAGATCCATAATCAGACTTCGCATTCCGGTTACTCTTTCCATGGAGCGATTAATCATTTCCTGGTATGCCTGTATGTTGTCGCCAAATTGCCGGTCATCCATAATTTTAAGGTAACCCTCTATCGCATTCAGTGGAGCCTTAAGTTCATGTGATAAAACTGACAGGAACTGAAATCGGATTTGTTTCCCTTCCTTGTTCATTTTTTGGGTCATCCTCTTCAGGAAAAGTTGTTTGGTGATATTTTCCAGCGAGCTTCTTAGTTCCTGAGGGGTAAAAGGCTTAGGGATAAAGTCATAGGCGCCATCTCGTGTTGCTTTAACGGCAAGTTCAAGTGAAGCATAGGAGGTAATCATCACTACCACAATATCATAAAGTTTCTTTTTTACATACTCCAGCACCTCTATGCCTTGTATGCCTGGTAGTTTGTTGTCGAGCAGTATGATGTCGGGCATCTCCCGGTCAATAATTTCTATAGCCTCCTCGCCGGTGGGTGCTTCCAGTACTATGTACTCAATGTGCTCATCCATAAAAGGATAATCCACTCTGAAGTTCTGAAGTATTCTTCGGGTACCCATTCTGATACCGAGTTCATCATCAACCACCAGTACTTTGTATTCTGCCATGACTTATATTTTTAGCAGTTTATTAATCTCCCTTTGCAACTGATCTGCCCTGATCCCTTTGTCAAGGAATAAATCGGCTTTGATCCATTGCTGGCTTTCGTCAGAATTGATGTTGAACGACATTCCTGTTTCTGCGGTTACAGCAGTGGCAATGATTATAGGTACATCGGGATATTTCCGTTTAATCCGGTATGCGAGAATAAAGCCGCTGTCATCACTTTCCATCATCAAATCGAGTATGGCAAGGTCGGGTTTTACGCTTTCGATAATCAGCTCAGCTTCTTTCTGCCCGTCGGCCGTAATTGTTTCAAACCCGAATTGTTCCACTTTCAGTTTCATCTGAAACAGATAATCCATGTCGTCGTCAACAATCAAAACAGTTTTTTTCATTTTATTTTATGGTTAGGTCTTTTTTTTGTTTTATTATCAGGTCATTGCCTTGCGGGGCAGTGTGATTGAGAAAGTAGTGCCAGTTGCACCTTTGCCCGGGTCGGCATTTGATTTTACTGCAATACTTCCCTTGTGCATTTTTACTATACCATAAATAATAGGTAATCCCAAACCAGTTCCTTTGCCTATTGGTTTGGTAGTAAAAAAGGGAGTAAACAATTTGCTGATGTTTTCGGGCGCAATTCCAGTTCCAGAGTCAATGATGTGTACAGTAACCTCGTCGGTGTTTTCTGTGAGTCTGACCTGAATCAGTCCTCCGGTTTCGGGCATGGCTTCCACCGAATTTTTAAGCAGATTGGTAAAAACCTGTGTCATCTGATCGAAATCGAGTTTTACCATTGGATCACTGATTCTGGAATCCATTGAAATCTTGACTTCGGGAGGAGATATTACTGTGCTAATGGCATGTTCAAGCAGGTTGTTGATGTTTGTTTCGGTAAAGTTGACCTGATTTTTGCGGGCAAAATTCAAAAGTCCTCCAACAATTTTCTTGCAACGTTCTGCTTGTTCGGCAATCAACTCAAGATCGGCTCTTACTGGGTCATCAGGTTTGGCTTCGTCCTTAAGAATATTGCTGTACATGGTGATGATACCCAGGGGGTTATTCAGTTCATGTGCAATGCCTGCAGAAAGCTGACCCATACCTGCCAGTTTTTCGGAATGCCGGAGCGCTTCCTGTGTATTGGCAAGCTTTTCGTTAGAAACATTAAGCTCTCTGATGTAGTTGTGAAGTTTTTCAATGGTAAATGGCAGACACATTTCGTGCTCGGCAAGGCCTCTGATGATTGCAACAGCATGATCTTCGCATGAATCGTAACCGCAGGCACCGCAATCCAGGAAATCCTGAGGGCCGGTTTTGCCCATTTTTACCAAAACCTTGTCTATTTCTTCACGGTCAGGTTTCTGGTAACGGATGTCGCGGTTTGTAAATTCCCTTGACATATCAATATTACTGAAGCTCTCTATGTCATTTTCCCAGGCTTTCAGATCCATGGTTTCAAGCTTGTGAAGCACGTAATCGCTAACACTTGCCCGTTTGCGGTATCTTCGGCTCAATGAAGAGAAAAAGGGGTAAGGAGACATGCCCGGGCCCATGATGCAACCTTCGCAACACAACAATTCCAGGTGCTCCTGTGCAATCTGTCCGCTTTCAAATTCCTTGATGGCTTCCTGAAAAGCACTGCGGCCTTCTGCAACAATTACATTGCGTTCAAAAATGTCTTCCTTTATTCCAACAGTATTCAGCAAACCTCTGCTCACCGGGAAAATGCCACCTTTGCCACCAAGCGGAGGGTCAAATTCGGTTGGGCTGACATCTGCTGGTTTTAAACCTTTATGGTTGATCATTTCGCGCAATTCCCTGAAGGTAAGTGCAGCATCCACTTCGTCAGATTCGTCTTTCTTGGCGATACAGGGTCCAATAAAAACTATTTTGAGGTCTTTGCCGTACTTTTTTCGCATTACTCTTGTCATGGCGACCATAGGAGAAACAATGCGGGCCAATGAGTCAATCAATCCGGGATGGTAGTGCTCAATATAGCTCACTATTGCCGGGCAATCGGATGAAATAAGCGGTGGATAGGTTTGTGATTTAAGAATTTTTCCATATTCGGCAGCAACCAGATCGGCGCCAAAAGATACTTCAGCAACATACTTAAAACCCTGAGCCCTTATGAGAGAAACCAATAGCCTATGGTTTCTGATTTCAGAAAACTCGGCAGGGAAACTTGGTGCAACAATGGCAGCAACAGGCTGATCTGATTTGAGTAATGACCTGGTTTTTATTATTTCATTTCGGAATACTTTAGCATTCTGGCTGCAAACTTTAATGCAGTTTCCGCACCCGATGCAGCGTTCAGGAATTACCTCTGCCTGTCCGTTGCTTATTTTAATGGCTTTTGCCGGACATTCACGAACACAGGTATAGCAAACTCTGCACCGCTCCTTTATGGTGGTGACCAGGTTTTTGCCTTTTAGACTTTCATCTGTTTGCGTCATGGCGAATGGGTTTAAAGAGGTACTTCCCGTTTTTTGTATGACGTATGAAGCAGTTTTGCTGAGTTTTCGCCAAATGGCTCGCCCAGGAAATCGCGATACAGTTCTACAATTGCAGGGTTTTTATGTGAAGCGCGTATAGGGTCTTTTTCATCGGTATCATAGATGGCTTTAGCTCTTGCTTTTATAGCTCCGATGTCTTTTACAATTGGTTGCCCGCCACCGCCAACACAGCCGCCTTCACAAGCCATAACTTCAATGAAGTGTAAATCATTCCGTCCGGATTTAATTTCTTCTATCAGCTGGCCCGCCTGCTTAACGGTTGTAACCGCTGCAAAACCGAGTTTAAACTCACCAATTTTTACTTTGTACTCTTTAACTTCCTTGTTTACTCTCAGTTCATTTATTTTGTAGCTGCCAATCTCTTTTCCTGTTATTCTGTAATGAAGGGTTCTGATCAAAGCCTCAGTAAGACCACCGGAAACAGCCATTAATTTTCCTGCTGAACTCCTTACATGAAACGGGAAATCAGCATGTTCTGATTCGTTCTGATGCAAGTCAATGCCATTTAGCTTGATAAATTGTGCAAGTTCGCGAGTGGTAAGTACCGAATCTACATCGCTGATGCCTTTGTGGGTCATTTGCTCGCGCTGTGCTTCAAACTTTTTGGCTGTACAAGGCATGGCGCTTACCGTGTACAGATTGTCGGGGTTTATGTGGTAAGTTTTTGTATAGTAATTAGTTATTACTGCGCCCAGCATCTGCTGCGGAGATTTACAAACAGAAACATGGGGAATAATATCAGGGTGCCATTGTTCCATGAATTTGATCCATGCCGGGCAATCGCTGCTGAAAACCGGCAGTACCCCGTTGTTGCGGAGCCGGTGTTCAATCTCGGCAGCCAGTTCGCAGATGTAAAGATCGGCGCCGAAAGATGCATCAAACACCTTGTCAAATCCGGTTTTACGCAATGCAGCATTCATCAGCCCGCTGATGTCTTTTCCGGCTTTTAATCCGAATTCTTCGGCCAGGCTTACAGTAACAGTAGGAGAGTACTGCATTACTACGTGGGTTTCCTTGTGATGCAGGGCGTTCTGAAGATCGGAGGAATGTCTTTTTTCGTGCAGAGCTCCCGTGGGGCAAGCCATTATGCATTGTCCGCAGGTAATGCAACTCGACAAATTGAGCTGTTTGTTAAACGATGGCCCGATGATAGTTTTGTTCCCTCTTCCTATGAAGCCCAGTGTACATGCCCCGATTATCTCGTCGCAGGTTCTTACACATCGCCCGCATAAAATACACTTGGCGGGGTCGCGGACTATACTTGATCCTGATGGATCGGACTTGTATTTATTCTTTTTACCAATAAACCGTCTTTCTCTAACATTTAATTGTTCTGCAAAAGTCTGAAGTTCACAATTTCCGTTTCTTTCACAATACAGGCAATCGTCCGGGTGATTGCTCAGCAAAAGCTCAACATTGGTTTTCCGGGCATTTACCACTCTGGGTGAATGGGTTTTGATTTTCATCCATTCTTCAACCGGATAGGAACAAGCAGTGATAAGATTCGGTTTTCCTTCAACTTCAACCACACACATTCTGCACGAGCCGGTTGGGTAAAGGTCGGGCATGTGACAAAGTGTAGGAACTTTTATCCCGTTGCGATCAAGTGCTTCCAGAATGGTTTCGCCCCTGCGCGCCTGAATGGTTTTGTTGTTGACCTCTATCGGAAAGTTCATAAAGTTATCGGGTTACTTCAAAAACATCATTTTACAAAAACAGCAACAAACTTGCACACGTCGAAACAAATACCGCAGCCAATACATTTATCCTCAATGATAAAGTGCGGGGTGCGCGGTGAACCAATAATGGCATTAGTAGGGCATTTTTTAGCACAGGCTGTGCAGCCGGTACATTTTTCTACATCTATGTAGTACACTTTGAGGTCTTTGCATACCCCGGCACGACATTTACGATCGAAAATATGCTCTTCAAATTCTTCCCTGAAGTATTTCAGTGCACTCAGCAATGGATTGGGTGCTGTTTGCCCCAGGCCGCAAAGCGAAGTGTCTTTTATAACGTCTGCAAGATTTTCGAGTTGCATAACTCCTTTAAACCTTTCCAGAGTTTCGTGCCCGCTTTCATTTACAGGCCTTCGGGTGATATTTTCGAGGATCTCATGCATTCTTCTGGAGCCTTCTCTGCAGGGGATACATTTACCGCAGCTTTCGCGTTGAAGGAAATCGGTAAAAAACTTGGCAATGTCTACCATGCAGGTATCTTCGTCCATTACAACAAGTCCTCCTGAACCCATAATGGTGCCAGCCTCAACCAGAGCTTCGTAGTCAATTACAACATCCAGGCTTTTTTCGGGCAGGCAACTACCTGAAGGCCCTCCCAGTTGAATGGCTTTTATTCGTTTGCCATTGCGAATGCCGCCGCCAATGTAATACACCAGATCTTTGAGCGATGTACCCATACTTACTTCGGCAAGGCCTGTAATGGCAACCTTTCCGGCGAGGGCAAAAACCTTTGTTCCCTTGCTTTTTTCGGTTCCAATGGCTGAGAACCAGGCAGGCCCGTTTTCAATGATTGCAGGTACATTCGCCAGAGTTTCGACATTATTAACCACTGTAGGTTTGCCAAAAAGTCCTTTGATAGCGGGGAAGGGTGGTTTAGGCCTGGGTGTGCCGCGTTTGCCTTCGATGCTTGAGATCAAAGCTGTTTCTTCGCCGCAGACAAAAGCACCTGCTCCCTCTCTAACCTGTATCAGCAGATTGTAGCCACTTCCCATAATATTTTGCCCCAGCAAACCAGCTTCGGTTGCTTGTTCTATGGCCAGGCGCAGGCGTTCCACAGCAAGTGAATATTCAGCCCTGACGTAAATATACGCTTTGCTGGCATTGATGGCATAAGCAGAAATGGCGACTCCTTCGATAAGTTTGTGGGGGTCGCCCTCAAAAATAGCACGATCCATAAATGCACCGGGGTCGCTTTCATCGCCATTGCAAATAAGGTAACGCTGATCGTCCTGTGTGTTAAGTGCTGTTTTCCATTTTCTTCCGGTTGGGAAGCCTCCGCCACCCCGGCCGCGAAGCCCTGATTCCTCAATTATTCCGCAAACTTTGTCGGGTGAATAACTTTTGAGTACACGGGTTAAAGCTTTATAACCGCCCCGCGCAATATATTCCTCAATAGAAAACGGGTCAATGATTCCACAGTTTTTTAATACAATCCTGTTTTGTAATCTGAAGAATGCCAGCTCATTCAGCTGTTTAACATGTTCCCATGGCTCATGAACGGCATGGGAGTATTGTCCGATTGCCGGATGGTCGGGCAAAGAAGAATGCAGTACATCATCCAGAAGTGCTTCCACTTTATCTTCGGTGACTTTTGAGAATGAGATTCTTCTTTTGCCAGGTATCTGCACATCCATCATGGGTTCATGAATGCACAATCCTATGCATCCAACTTCCACAATATCGGCGGCTATATTTTTTTCGCTCAGGTAATTTCTGGTTGCTTGTAAAGTTCTTCCGGCACCGGCTACCATTCCGCATGTACCAGTACCGATATAAATTACAGGTTTGTCAATTTTATCGCGCCTGAGTCTGCCCATGTGTTCCTCAAGAGTTGAAGTTTCATCCTGAAACTCTCCGTTGAGGCTGAAAGCGGCCAGTTTTTTCAGGTCTATTTTCAGGGCTGACTTCATAGCTTGTTGTCTTTTTCTTTGCAACTTTCGAGAATATCTTTTAATTCTCTGGGGTCAATTCCGTGGAAATACTTGTCGTTGACAGCAATAACCGGAGAAAGCCCGCAGGCACCCATACAATTAACTACTTCTATGCTGTACATCCCATCGCGGGTAGTTTGACCATCCCTTATTTTTAGCAGGCGTTCGGCTTCCTGTATAATGCGGCTGCCGTTGTTGATGTGGCAAGCAGTTCCATGACATATTTGAATATGAAATCTCCCCCGGGGTTCAAACCTGAACTGGTCGTAGAAAGTTGCTACACCATAAATTTTACTTGTGGGCAAATTCAGCGAAACTGAGATGCGGTTGATGGCTTGTTCCGACAAATACCCGAATTCATTCTGAATGTCCTGCAAAAGCGGTAATAATGAATCCCGCTGAACATTCATGTGCCTTTTGATAATTTCATCAATTCTGTCGGCCATTTTATATTGATTTACAGATTTTTACAATAGTTAAGGAGGCGTTGAAGGCTGCCCCCGAAGCCTGAATCTGTCATTCATTTCTGCCTATAAAAATACTGTTAATTCTTTAACACTGTTATTTTTTTCACAGATATTTTAAAAAAAATCCTTATTTTTGTTCTTTCTGAATAAGCGAACCTGTGGAGTATTATATTTGTCAGGTTATTTTTTGGCCGGGAATTACGAGAAAAACAAGATTCTGTGTTCTTAACAACATCTTTGGGTAATGGAGACCGATCACCGCATTGATATACAGATTTGCCTCGGGAGTTCATGTTTCTCACGTGGCAACAAGCATTTGGTAAAGGTAGTTGAATCCTACCTGAACGAGAACAACCTGAGGCATTTGGTTTATTTTCATGGTGCTCACTGTTTTAGTAGCTGCGACCGCGGACCTCTCATTCACATTGACGGAAAAGAATATACCGGCTTAAATGAAGAAAAAATTATTTCTGTACTTGATGGAATTTTTGGAAAAAGAATTTCAGGTGTATAGAAAAATTACATGTTAATTTCCAGTGAATTGTGTTGGAATTCATCGCCCCTTCAATCTTAATTATGAAACCACCGCTGATTACCATAGATTCAGAACAATGCAAGGTATGTTATGCCTGTGTGAGAGCCTGTCCTGTAAATGCCATACAGGTAAGAGGCAATCAGGAAGTACCTGTGGTTGTTGATGAACGTTGCATCGGATGCGGCAGTTGCCTTCAGGTTTGTGCACCTTTGGCTATTGCTTACCGTGATTCTAAGGCAGTTGTCAGGCAACTGATCGAATCAGGAGAAACTGTTGTAGCTATTGTTGCGCCCAGCATTTCAGGGGAATTCGACGATATTACCGATTACCGGAAATTTGTAAAAATGATTCGTGAGCTGGGCTTTGCCCGCGTTAATGAAGTATCATTTGGTGTTGATCTGGTAGCATCAGAATACCGTGAACTTTTTACTAATTTTCTTGGAAGATACTATATTACAGCCAATTGTCCTCCCATAGTTGCACTTGTTGAAAAGTATCACCCCGGATTGATTGATAACCTTGCACCAATTGTTTCACCGATGATAGCTTCCACTCAACTCGTTCGCCAGTTATATGGAAGTGATGTAAAAGTGGTTTACATCGGGCCATGTATTGGTGCCAAGGATGAAGCACTGAGATTTGAGGGCGATGCACGTGTAGATGCTGTGCTGACTTTTGTTGAGTTGCGACAGATGTTTGAAGAGCGAAATATCAAAGAAAGCACTGTTGAATATTCTGATTTTGATCCCCCGCTCGGATACAAAGGCTCTTTATACGCTGTAAGCAATGGTATTCTGCAGGCAGCAGGTTTGAGCGAAAATCTGCTGGAAGGCAGCATAATTACTTCCGAAGGGAAAGCCAATATACTGGAGGCCATAAAAGAGTTTGAGTCATCGGTTGACTTTATCAGGAAACATTTTAATATGTTTTACTGCGAAGGTTGTTTGATGGGCCCCGGCACTTCGAAGGGCGGAAAAAAGTATCTGCGAAAAACGCTAGTGTCTGATTATGCCAATAAAAAGTTGAAAGACTTTAATGTAGACGACTGGGAGAAGAATTGCTCAAAATATGCTTCTGGAATAAACTTCAAGGCTTCATTTGTTAATGATGACCAGCGGCTGCCACCGCCTCCTGAGGAAAAAGTGCAGGAAATTCTAAAAGTAATCGGGAAACTTGAAGATGAAGACAAACTTGGTTGCGGAGCCTGTGGTTTTGAAACCTGCCAGGATTTTGCTGTTGCAGTCGCCAAAGGACTTACCAAAACAGATATGTGCATTACATATTCTTTAAAAAGTAAGCACGACTTCATCAAAACCCTGAAACTTACCAACGATAAGCTGGCAAAAACCCGCGAGGCTCTGGTTGACTCCGAAAAGAAAGCACGTCAGGAGCAACAAATGGCTCAGGAAGCGCTGGAACGAACATCGGCAATGTTGCAAAAGCTTCCCAGTGCAATAGTTATAGTTGACGAAAACCTTAAAGTTATAGAATCGAACCAGAGTTTTATCAACACACTGGGCGAAGATGCTGCCGAAATTAATGAGATCATTCCCGGGCTGGTGGGGGCCGATATAAAAACTCTTTTGCCTTTTCAGATCTACAAATTGTTTTCTGCCGTTATTACCAGCAACGAGAATGTAGTGAACAGAGATGTGTACATTGGTGAAAGGTTGATGAATATTTCTGTTTTTCCCATTAAAAAAGGAAAAATTGCCGGGGCTGTCCTTCGCGATATGTATCTGCCCGAAGTTCGGAAGGAAGAAGTTATCAGCAGGGTAACTGAGGTGATTGACGAAAACCTTGATCTGGTTCAGAAAATTGCATTTCTATTGGGCGAAGGAGCTGCAAAGACCGAAAAGATGCTGAATTCAATCATTGAATCGCACAAAGCCACCAAAAAGCCTTGATGATGGACAACAGGTTTTATATAGAGGTAAACGCCGAATTAAAAAATCATTATGAGTCAAGGATTTGCGGTGATGTTTTTTTGTCGCGCAAAATCAGCGAAGAGAACCGGATTGTAGTTGTATTGTCAGATGGGATGGGTCATGGCGTAAAAGCCAATATGCTGGCTACGCTTACTGCAACCATGGCGCTCAATTTTACAGCAGAACACAAAGAAGTTCACAGAATTGCTGAAATTATTATGAATACCCTGCCAGAGTGCAGCGAACGAAAAATGAGCTATTCCACTTTTACCATCATAGATATTGAGTATGATGGCATGGTAAGAATATTGGAGTATGATAATCCACAGGCAGTTATTATGCGTGGCAAAAAAATATTTGAGCCCGAATGGACCTGTGTAATGCTCAGCGGTGGTAAAAGCAGTGGTAAAGAACTGAAAAGTTGTGAGTTTTTTCCTGAAAAGGAAGACAGGATTATTTTCTTCAGCGATGGGGTAGCGCAATCTGGTTTGGGTGGCGGTAAGTATTTGTTTGGATGGGGGCGCGATAGTGTTCAGGATTATGTATTTGATCTGGTGAATCACGAACCCGATATATCAGCTCTGCAACTGGCTCACAAGGTGGTAAATATGGCTCATGTTAACGATGGTTATATGAGCAAGGACGATACCAGTTGCGGGGTGATTTATTTCAGGGAGCCTCGCAAAATGCTTGTTTGTACAGGGCCTCCTTTTGAAGATCACAAAGATGCCGAGCTAGCCAGGATGGTAGATGCTTTTACCGGCCGAAAGATACTTTGCGGAGCTACAACAGCCGATATCATATCCCGGGAGCTGGGTCGCAAAGTTGAAGATAGCTTCGATTTTGACGATCCTGACCTTCCTCCCATCTCCATGATGGATGGGGTTGACCTGATCACGGAAGGCATTCTTACTTTAGGGAAAGTTACTGAAATGCTGAAAAACTATTCAAACAGCACCAGATTGGGCAAAGGCCCTGCCGACAGGATTGTGAAAATGCTGATCGAAAGCGATGAAATTCATTTTATCATCGGAACCCGAATTAATATTGCGCATCAGGATCCCAGCCTTCCCGTGGAACTTGAAATCAGAAGAACAGTTGTAAAACGCATCGCCCGCTTGCTGGAAGATAAATTTCTGAAAGAAGTATCTTTAACTTTCATCTGATTCTCACTTATACTGTCACGCTTTAAAGGATAAAACCAAAAATCGTTTCTTATGAAAATCACTTTTGAAGGAAAAAAGAAAATCATTGCCGAATTTAACGGACACCGAATTGTAACCGACCAGCCTGTAAGGGGAGGAGGAGAGGGGTCTGCTCCTGCGCCCTTCGATTTGTTTCTGGCCTCTATTGGAACTTGTGCTGGTATTTATGTCAAATCTTTCTGCGATCAGAGAGGCATTTCAACCGAAGGCATCAGTCTGGAGCAGGAAATGAAGTTTAATCCGCAAACACACCTGATTTCTGATCTTGAAATCAGGATTCTTCTCCCTGCTGATTTTCCGGAGAAATATAAGGAAGCAGTAGTAAATTCGGCCAACTTATGTGCTGTAAAACGGCACCTGCATAATCCACCGAATATGTCGGTGATAGCTGTTACAGTTTAAAAAAAATGCCGGAAAATTTCCGGCATTTTTTTTATAGTCTTTCATCAACAATTGACTTGTCAAGCAAGCCTTTGATGTCGTAGATAATGGCATTTTTACTCCCTAATGCCTTAATGTCTAGCTCCTTGAACTCATTGTGTGCAACAGCAAGTACAACTGCATCGTAATCACTTCCGGGTTTTGGAGCGAGATTCAGGCCATATTCATGTTTTACTTCCGCAGGATCGGCCCAGGGGTCAAAAACATCCACATTGCATGAATATTCTTTAAATTCATTTACTACATCTATGGCTCTGGAGTTTCTGATGTCAGGACAATTTTCCTTAAAGGTAATTCCTAGTACCAACACTCTGCTGCCTGCAATGGTATGGCCTTTCTGAATCATGTTTTTAATTACCCTGTTGGCGACATAAAAGCCCATGTTGTCATTCAGGCGGCGGCCGGCAAGAATTATCTCAGGATTGTAGCCCAGTTCCTGAGCCTTATGGGTAAGGTAATAAGGATCAACTCCTATACAGTGCCCGCCAACCAGTCCAGGGGTGAATTTCAGGAAGTTCCACTTTGTGCCGGCTGCGGCTAAAACTTCATGTGTATCAATTCCTATTTTATTAAAAATCAATGCCAGTTCATTCACAAAGGCAATGTTGATGTCGCGCTGTGAGTTTTCAATAACTTTTGCGGCTTCTGCTACTTTTATGCTTGAGGCCATGTAAGTTCCGGCAACGATGATGCTTTTGTACAGGTCGTCTACTTTTTTAGCCACTTCTGGAGTTGAGCCAGAGGTAACTTTAAGTATTTTGGTTACTGTATGAACCTTGTCTCCCGGATTAATACGCTCAGGAGAATAACCGCAGTAGAAGTCCTGATTAAATTTGAGCCCGCTGAACTTTTCAAGTATGGGGACACAATCTTCTTCGGTAGCTCCGGGGTAAACTGTTGATTCATAAATTACTATATCACCTTTTTTCAGCACTTTACCAACCGATTCTGAAGCTTTGATCAATGGAGTAAGATCCGGGCGTTTGTGCTGATCAATGGGAGTAGGGACAGTAACTATATAATAATTACAATCTTTAATGTCTTCAAGTTTTGTGGTGTACTTCAGAAAAGTGGCAGCAGCCAGTTCTTCATCAGATGTTTCCAGGGTGCGGTCGTGACCAGCCATAAGTTCATCAACTCTGAGCTGGTGGATATCAAAACCAGTTACGGGATATTTTTTTCCGAACTCTACAGCCAGGGGAAGTCCTACATAACCCAGACCAATTACGCCAATGTGAATTGAATTTTCCATAAAAGTGTATTTCAGTAGTTTTTAATAAATGTTGATTTGTTTAAGGCAGGGGTGGTATTCTCCGGTAAGGCCCACAGATTCTTTGTTTCTGATTTCGAAAACAGTTTGAATACTGTTACGTGCATCATTTAGCCCGTAACCATTGCCACTGAGGATTTGTTCGTAAGAAAGTGTGTGCAAATCTGTAAACCCTTCGCTGAATTCAAATTCGTTGCCACCAATTGAAAGTGACCTGAAAGTTCTTTTTCCGCTTTCCTTAACGTTTTTGGGCAAATGTTGTTCATTTATACTCAGAAACCATCGTACTCTGGCTTGTTTAAGTTGCAAAAAGCCAGCCGCCATATCCGCAGTTATCACATTAACCGTATTGGATACGGGTTCGCCAAAAATCCATGAAAGCATGTCAAAGAAATGTACCCCAATGTTGGTGGCGATTCCACCTGATTTGGCAATGTCACCTTTCCAGGAAATAAAATACCATTTTCCACGGCTGGTAATGTAAGTGAGGTCAATATCGTAAATTTTGTCAGTGCCGGCCTCTTCAATTTGTTTTTTCAGTGCAAGAATTGCCGGATGCAGTCTTAGCTGAAGTATGGTAAAGATTTTTTTTCCTGTTTCTGCTTCAATATCCTGCAAAGCATCAACATTCCAGGGATTTAGTACCAGGGGTTTTTCACAAATGGCAAATGCATCGTTGCGGAGTGCCAGTCTGATGTGGGCATCATGTAGATAATTTGGTGAACAAATACTTACATAATCAATTTTGTTTTCTTTGCCCCGTCTGAGTTTATCCAGGTGACGGTCAAAACGTTCGGGCTCGGTGAAAAAGTCAGCCATTGGGAAATAGCTGTCAATAATGCCAACACCATCATATTTGTCTAATGCGGTAATGAGTTGGTTGCCAGTATCTTTAATGGCTTTCATGTGCCGGGGGGCAATATATCCTGCAGCTCCGATAAGAGCAAAATTTTTGCGAAATTCTTTATTTTCAGGCATTTCAGACTTTTTATTGTACAGACAATAAGTGAGCCACGACTAAGAAAGACTGTCGGTTCAGACCTACAAAGGTAATAAACATTGTACGATCTGTTTTCATTATATTTGTATTAATTACACAGCCTGACGGATTAACAAAAAAAACGTTAAAAAGCCTGTTGATACTATAACAGATGTAAATGGTTTTTATATTTGCACCTGTTAAGGTGGTTTAAGCCGGGTTTGGAAATAAATTTTTAATCAATGATACCAGCATCGCTTATCGGATATTTCATAATTCCACTCATTATCGGATTGTTCCTGGCTATTACTATGGGAGGCAGTGGTACGGGCCCGTCGTTTTCAGCTGCATATGGAGCCAGTGTAATCAGAAAGAGCGCGATTCCGGGCTTGTTTGGTATTATGGTGTTTCTGGGGGCATTGATTGCCGGAAAACAAACAGCAACCACCATAGGTAAAGGATTGCTCGATCCCGAGCTGATGAATCTGACACTGGTTTCAATCATTCTGTTTTCAGTATCCATATCTCTGCTTATTGCCAATATTGCCGGCATTCCGCAATCAACCAGCCAGTCAACTGTGCTGGCCGTTATGGCTGCCGCTACCTATTTTGGTAGTGGTAACCCTCAGAAATTATTTACAGAAATTATCCCGGCCTGGTTTATACTTCCTGTTCTGGCTTACGTTATTAGCTACCTTATGGGGAAATATATATACCGGCCTATGCGACGGCGAGGCCTGACTATTTCGCGGTCAAGTAATTTAAACAGGAAGCCTGTTTTGAATACATTGATAATGATAATGTCTTTGTATGTGGCATTTTCAATTGGCAGCAACAATGTAGCCAATGCTGCGGGACCTATTGCTTCGATGACCGCCAATGAACTTGATGTAACTACCGACCGCGGTTTTTACTTAATACTTACCCTATCTGTATTTATGATAGCCCCGGCTTTTGGAATAGGCAGTTCAGTGTTTGGAAACAAGATTTTGCAGAATACAGGTAAGGAAATTGTGCTATTCGGCAAGTTTGAAGCCATAATTATTTCATTTGTTTCTGCCAGCCTTTTATTGCTGGCTTCTGTTACCAAAGGGATTCCTTCATCATTGGTTCAGCTAAATGTAGCTGCCATACTCGGAATTGGCGTGGCTAAACTGGGGCCGAGGAATATTTTCAAAAAGACAGAAGTTCGTAAGTTTTTTCTGATGTGGCTTATTGCTCCCATTATTTCTTTTGTTCTGTGTCTCTCTTTTATCGCCATAGCTGATTATTATAACCTGTTGTAAGTTAATGATATAAAAAAAACAGCCGCAAGTTCAGCGACTGTTTTTTAATAAGTTTTTGACTATTATTTTAGTCTTGAAAGTACTTCCTTAATCCTTCTGGCTGATTCAATCAGGTCTTTTTCTGAAGTGGCATAGGAAAGCCTGATGCAATTGTTGCTGCCAAATGCTTCGCCCGATACCAGTGCAACATGTGCGTTATCGAGGATGTAGTTGCAAAGATCGGTTCCGTTGTTAATTATTGTTTGCCCGTCGGTTTTTCCAAAATACCAGGTAATTTCAGGGAAAAAGTAGAAGGCTCCGTCTGGTAAATTGGTTTTGAAACCTGGAATTTCATTGATCAGATTATAGAAAAGGTCTCTTCTTTGTTTAAAAATGGTGACCATTTCCTTTAGTTCTTCTGATTTGGCAGGATCGGTATTCAATGCGGCAATAGCTGCTCTTTGCGAAATACTGCTTGCTCCGCTGGTAACCTGCCCCTGTATTTTATCACAGGCTTTGGCAATCTGCAGGTTTGAAACGCTGTAGCCAAGCCTCCATCCTGTCATTGCAAAACCTTTTGAAACTCCGTTGATAATGATTACCCGGTCGCGTATGCTCTCAAACTGGGCAATAGACTCGTGAGAACCCTTGAAGTTGATGAGTTCGTAAATTTCGTCAGAGATGATGAAAATGCCGGGGTGTTTTTCAAAGACATCTGCCAGCAATTTTAATTCTTCTTTTGAGTAAACTGAACCGGTCGGATTACATGGGCTGCTGAAAATGAATACTTTGGTTTTGGGAGTAATTGCATTTTCGAGTTGCTGAGCTGTAATTTTAAAATCATTTTCAACCCCGGCTTCGATAACAACAGAGGTGCCTTCGGCCATTTTTATAATCTCACGATAAGAAACCCAGTAGGGAGCCGGAACAATCACCTCATCGCCGGGATTAACCAGGCTCAGCATGGTGTTAGCCAGCGCTTGCTTGGCGCCGGTCGAAACAACGATTTGCTCGGGAGTGTAATCGAGATTATTGTCGCGTTTCAGTTTCAGGCTGATGGCTTTCCTGAGCTCGGGATAGCCATTTACGGGCGGATAAAATGTAAAATTCTGATCCAGCGCCTCCTTGGCAGCATTTTTTATGTGCTCAGGCGTGTTGAAGTCGGGTTGCCCGATGCTAAGGTTGATAACATCAAAGCCTTGTTCCTTAAGCTCCCTGCTTCTTCGGGTCATGGCCAGAGTCTCCGATTCGGCCAGCCGGTTGATTCTGTCTGAAAGTATATACATATCAATAAGTTTGAGTGTCAGTTGGTTTGCTGGAAAGGGGACAAATTTAAAGAAATAAACTCTGCTTAAGCAAGCATTTTTCGCATGATTGGATTTAATTTTTCCGACCTTTGTGTTTTAATTGTAAAATGTAACGAATATGGAAATTCTTCGCGATCTGATTTTGGTTCTTGTTCCGGCTCTTTTGGTGGGTGCAGTGGTGTATTATCTTATTAACGTATTCAGAAAGAGAGAGATGGAACAAAATGAGCAGATTCATAAAGCTGAGAAACTTCGTTTGGTTACCCCGATTCGCCTTCAGGCATATGAAAGAATGATACTGCTTCTTGAACGCATTGCTCCATCTCAGCTAATTATGAGAAATGTAGCTCCCGGTCAATCAGCTGCAGAATTGCAGAATATTCTGGTCGCCAACATCAGGCAGGAGTTTGAGCACAACCTTTCTCAGCAGGTTTACATTTCGTCAAATGCATGGGAACTTATAAAGAATGCCCGTGAAGCCGTGGTGTCAGGAATAAACTCAGCTGCTGAATCATTAAATAGCGATGCCTCTGCCACCGACCTTGCACAGTTGATCTTTGAGCACGAAATTACCAGTCAGGGATCTACTTTGTACAAAGCCATTGAGTTTTTAAAGAAGGAAGTGAGAGAGAATTTCTTTTAACGGAAATACTGAAAATTTCAGTTTTTTTTAAACCTCATCACCCTGGTTTATGCTGAATCATACAACCATGCTTTTTATTGGTATAGGCTTTGTTGAATACCAGTGCCATTCTTAAGCTCAGGAATATTGCTAAGACTATCCTGTGGCCAAAAGGTCGGTTAAATAAATATTGATGATTTTTTGTACTCTGCCCTCGATTTAATTGACCACAATTTTCCCTGATTTAATTCCTTGTCTGGTTAAAGCCAAAATTATATAAATCCCCTGAGAAAAGTTGTCAGCTCTCAGGGAGAAGATATCGCTATCAGGATATGCAATGTTGAGTCTTCTGCCATTTACGTCAAATATGCTCAACTCTGTAATTTTTTCAGTTGATGAAACAGTAATGTTTCCATGATGTTGTTTTATACTAAGCTGATTTTCTTCAGGTACTTGTATGTCGGGCGTTGATAACGATTGTACCTGAATAAGATTCGGGTAATAGGTGGTTAAATATTGATTTTGAGAGTTTCGTACTGTTAAAATTACTGTGTACAAACCTGGAGTAGTGTAATAATGATCCGGATTTTGAAGTACAGAACTGTTGCCATCACCAAAATCCCATGCTCGTGATATAATCGCATTGACCCCTTTGGAATTATGGTTGTTATTGCCGGGCGTAGTATTATTGGTTAATGAGGCAGTTACTGGTGTCAACTGAATATTATGTTCTATAAATCCTGAAGGAGGTAATGAAACGTTTTGGCTCACATAAGCTTCATAACCTTCTTTTACACATGATATCTGAGCCGGGTTGTCAACGGAAATGTCGGAAAATGAAACTTTTAACGGAGTGTAGCCCCAGGTGGGCTCGGCCTGAATTGAAGAGGTAATCAGCATTGATGGAGCAACTGACAAAAAGTAGTTTCCGTTTGAATCGGTTGTATCAGAGCGTCCCGAAACCGAAACTACCGCTCCTTCAACAGGTAATCCGGTTGAGGCATCTGATACCAGACCGCTAACTAAATATGTGTCAGGCAGTGTAGTGGAAAAATCAAAATCATCAAGCATGAATAAAAATGAATTTTCCGAAACGCAGTTTATTGCAATATAAATGGTTTGTCCATTAAATGCGCTCAGATTAAACTCCATGAGTTTCCATTGGTCAGCGGGAGCAGTAAGATAGTTTGGCCCCGAGATGATTTCAAAGTTCTGCGGGTCAGGGGTTGTTGTGGAAATGCCTACTCTGAATCTTTCCAGGCCGAATTGCGAAGAGTATGATTTAACGTAAAAACTCACTTTTGAATTTTGCCCTGCTTCCATAGCAGGTGAAATGAGCCAATCGTTGTTAGCTCCGTTGGTGGAAGCAAAGCAGGCTGCAAAACTTCTGCCCGATTTGGGTTGGATTGCCGGACTATTTATCGGAGGTATGGTTTCAGATGGCGAGAAAACAATGAAACCCATCGGTGAGTACTGAAAAGGAAATGATACATTTCCAATGCCCCACGTAGTGCTTTCGTCGCCATCTATATTTGTCCAGGGAGATAAATTGGTGGCAAAGCTTGTGTAGCTGTCAAAATCTTCGTGGAAACCTGCACTATAAAGTGAATTTGTATTTTGAGAAGCATCAGGAGTTACATGGTGCCCGGGTAGTGATGAAAAAATATTATCATAATACGAATACTGGGCAGGCAAAATGTTGCCTGTTAAAATCATAAATAATAGGAAAGCCAGTTTCTTTTTCAATGGTGAAAATTTATAGCCAAACTTACAAATTATTTGCGATCCAGTGGATGTAAAACGCAATAGGGTATTAATAAAAAATGAAGATGGGGCTACCCAAAGCGGATAGCCCCAAACAAGTTGGCCAATCTTAACTAAACCATTAATTGACAACCTGTATCTTCATGGTGGCAATGGTATTTCCGGCGTTCATTTTTACGAGATAGAAACCGGCAGGAAGGGTGGCAGTGTTTATAGTTTTCAGGTGTGATCCCGAATTAAGAGTACCCAGACTTTCGCTCATTACCATGCGTCCGCTGGTGTTGTAGATTTCAAAACCTGTTTCAGCGCTGTTTTTAAGCTCAAAAGCAAGGTTTATCATTTGTGAGGCAGGATTTGGAAATGCAGACATGCTTTGAGCAAATTCCCTGTCTTCAAATCCTGTGGTATTTCCAAGTGGTACAAGCGCTCCCCCCGAAGCCAATACCGCAAATAGCCCGAATGCTGCACCGTTACTATTGTCCGAAGGATTGAGGAACCCCGAAGCGATAACGCTGATGGCTTGTCCCTGAAGGTTTAATGCTGCCAAAGGTGCATTAAACACTGCAACGGACACAGTGCCGGTTTCGTCTCTGATTTCCAGCTGATAATTGGCAGTAGGCAATTCGAGATAGCCATCGAAATTACCATAAGCCAGATTGTCAACAATAGTTCCGGCTCCGGCATAAATTTCAAGTACATCAACTACAGGAGCATCGGTTGAGCCGTGAAATACAAGTACGTCAGTATTTGAAGCAGATGTTGCCTCTTCGCGTGCATTGGCATATACATAGATGTCGAATGGTTGTACCGGTGAATATCCCGAACCACTTACAATTCCATTGGCAACCAGGATGTATGTGCCGTTTTCTTCGAGATTGTATGTGAATCTCGCCAGGGCATTGGTAGTATCTGTTGAATTTGCAGGTTGAATTACAACATCAAAATCAACACCTGCAGGAGCATCAATAAAGGGAGAGGCTGTGCGGAAAGCAAAGTCATCCAGCAACAATTGATTGTTAAGCCAAACATCTACCTCTGCAGCTGCGGCGTCGGCCGAATTGTGAATCACCTGAACTCTGGCAGTGGGCGCAACATAAACCGGAAGTGGAATGAGTTCTCCACCTGAAGCAAGGGCAACATACAAACCGAATGCAGGCCCGTTGTTATTGGCCGATGGGTTGAGGAATCCGCTTGCAATAACAGAGATTGCCTGTCCGCCAAGGCTTAAAGAAGCCAAAGGAGCTATGTAGGTAGCTACGGTTACTGATCCGGTTTCATCACGCACCTCGAGAATGTAGTCAAGTGTTTGAAGTTCAAGGTATCCGGCGAAGTTACCGTAAGCCAGATTGTCAATGATGGTTCCGGCGCCAACGTTGGTTTCAACTATATCAACGGTAGGTGCATCGGTTGCTCCGTGGAAGGCAACTACATCGGTATTTAATGCATTGGTTGAAACTTCGCGCGCACTTCCCAGCGGATAGAGATTAAATGGAGTAGCAGGATTATATCCGGTAGGAACCACAATTCCGTTGGCAACCAGAATATATTTTTCACCTCCGGCAAGATTGTAAGTGAACCTCGCCAATGCATTGGTAGTATCGGTTGAGTTTGCTGGCTGAATTACAACGTCAAAGTCAACGCCTGCTGGAGCATCTATAAACGGAGTAGCAGTGCGGAAAGCAAAGTCGTTGATAAGCAGGGTTTCGTTCAGCCATACATCAACAGTCTCAGCGGCGGCATCAGCAGCATTGTGAATCACCTGAAGTCTGGCAGTTGATATCGGAGCCGCCGGCAATTCAACCAAAGCACCACCTGAAGGCAAAGCAACAAATATACCAAAAGCAGGGCCATCATTATTTGTTGCAGGGTTTAGGAATCCAGAAGCTACTGCAACTGCAGCTGCTCCATCTAATCCTAATGTTGCAACAGGAGCAAGATATTCTGCAACAACATTGCTGCCGCTTTCATCGCGGATCTGAATACGATAATCGGCTGTTGGCAGCTCAAGATATCCGGCAAACTCTCCATAGGAAATATTGTCAACCAAAGTACCCGCGCCAGCACCAACTTCAACAATATCAACAGTTGGAGCATCGGTTGATCCATGGAATACCAGCAGATCGGTATTGTCTGAGGATGTGGCTGCTTCACGGCCCAATGCATTAACATAAATGTCAAACGGAGTAGCAGGGTTGTATCCTGTAGGAACAACTATTCCATTGGCAACCAGTACATAAGTTTCGCCATCCATCAGGTTATAGGTGAATCTCGCCAGAGCATTGGTAGTATCGGTAGAGTTGGCGGGTTGAATTACAACATCAAAATCAACACCTGCAGGAGCATCAATAAAAGGAGAGGCTGTTCGGAAGGCGAAGTTGTCTATCAATAGCTGATCGTTTAACCAAACATCAACTTCGGCAGCAGCTGCATCGGCTGAGTTGTGGATAACCTGAACACGGGCAGTGGGGGTATATACCGGAAGTTCAACAAGCGAGTCACCTGTAGGAAGTGCAACAAATAATCCGAAAGCAGGGCCATCGTTGTTGGCAGAAGGATTGAGGAATCCGGAAGCCACTACGGTCATTGCAGCGCCATTGAGTCCGAGGGTTTCAAGCGGAGCCTGATACATGGCAACAGTAACGGTGCCGGTTTCATCGCGTACGGCAAGTACGTAGTCATCAGTGGGGAGTTCAAG
>JANJXJ010000044.1 GCA_024709105.1 Lentimicrobium sp.
CAGGCAGTTGCGCCCGGAGCGTTTGCCCAGGAAGACCCTCCCAGGCCTATGCAGCTTTCCACATATCAGCACCTGAGTTTTGGGGCTTTTATTAACGGCAACAACGGAGGAACAGTAACTGTGGATGCTGGTGGCAACCGCAGTGTAACCGGCGATATAATTCCTGTTTTTCTGGGTGTGCAGTACCATCCTGCAATTTTTGAAGTAGAAGCAAACCCCGGTGTGGTAATCAGTATTCTCAATGGCCCCGATGTTGTGCTTTCGGGCAGCAACGGAGGTTCTATTATTTTACATCTGGAAGGCTCACTGCCTCTTTCCCCGTTTATCAATACCACCCGACCTCCTTTTCGCACTCAGGTGATGATCGGCGGTACCATTACTGTGGGCAATTCATTGGCCAATCCTCCCGGAGATTATACAGGACAATTCTTTGTTACCTTTGTTCAGGAATAGCCCAAAAGCCTTTGTATAATGATATTTGAAAGCATGAATAAGCCTTTGTCCGTATGGAGTACTATCTCCCGGGTATCTGGTTTTCCCATGCTTTTCGTTTTTATCCTGCTTCTTGCTTTCTCAGGTAAAACCTTTGCACAGGACGATCCTGAATACGATGAAATCGCTGTTTTTATGATGATTCAGGGTGTTGGAGCCTATGAGTTTAATGCCATTTACATGGATGACCGGGTGTATGTTCCTGCTTCTGATCTATTCGGGCTGCTTAAAATCAATCACAACGTTTCTAAGTCTTATGACAGTGTCAGCGGTTTTTTTCTTAATGAGCAAAACCATTATTTAATCAATGCAAGAGATTATACTGTAAAAGTCGGTACATCGGTATTTCAATTCGACAATACAGCAATGCTCATTACCCCTGTTGGTTTGTATTTACGCAATGATGTTTTCGGAAAAGCCTTTGGACTGAATCTTAATTTTAATTTCCGCAGTCTTTCGCTGGAATTAAAAACCTCGCTCGAACTTCCTGTAATCAAGGAGCTGAGGTTAGAACAAATGCGGAAAAATGTAAACCGCCTCAGAGGAGAAGTAGCTGTAGATACCACCATCAGGCGAAATTACCATCTGTTCAGGGGAGGCATGGCCGATTGGTCGGTGATTGCTTCACAAAACTCAGGCGGGCGCAGCGACACACGCGCCAGTCTTGCCCTGGGTGCTGAATTTCTGGGCGGTGAAACCAACATACTGCTCAACTATTCCAGCCAGATTGGTTTTGATGAAAGGCAGCAACAATACCGCTGGCGCTGGGCAAACAACGATGCTAAAATAGTACGACAGGTTACCGCCGGGAAAATTCAGCCCCGCTCCATTGCATCTATCTATGCTCCGGTAATTGGAGTTTCAGCCACCAATACACCCACCACTTTCAGAAAATCGTTTGGCAGTTATACCCTTACCGATTATACCGAACCTGGCTGGACTGTAGAACTTTACATCAACAACGTAATCGTTGATTTTACTACCGCCGATGCTTCGGGATTTTTCAGCTTTGAGGTGCCATTGGTTTATGGTGCTTCTCAGATTGTGCTTAAATTTTATGGCCCCTGGGGAGAAGAGCGCATCCGGGAGCAAACCATCAATGTTCCATACAACTTTTTGCCCAAAGGCACTGTGGAATATCAGGTTAGTTCGGGTATGGTGCGCGATACTTCCAATGCCATTTATTCACGTGCTGAAGCAGGAGTGGGCGTTCATCGCAATTTTACCGTGGGTGGCGGTGTAGAATATCTTTCATCCATCAAAACCTGCGAAGCCATTCCGTTTCTCAATACTTCGCTGCGGTTTTTACGAAATTTCCTGTTTACCGGTGAATACGCTCATGGTGTAAAAACCAGGGGATTGCTCAACTACCGCCTGCCTTCCAATCTGGTTTTTGAGGTGGATTACACCCGGTATGTCCCCGGACAAAAAGCCATCAGTTTCAACTATCTTGAAGAAAGGAAAGCCAGTCTTTCGGTGCCGGTAAAATTGGGCAGCATCAGGTCCTTCGCCCGAATGTCGTACAAACAGAATGTACTTCAGGAAATTACTTATTCCACCGCTGAGGTGCTTTTGTCATCATATATTTATGGCGTAAGTGCCAATGTTTCAGGTTTTGCCAGCTGGATAAGTGAAGGAACTCCATATGTTTATTCCAATGTGGCTTTGGGTTTTAAATTGGGCAGATCAACCAATTTCAGGCCACAGGCACAGATTGATATTACCAACAGCAAATTGATATCACTGAAGGCCGAGCTGGAACGAAACTTTTTTCAGAAAGCCTATTTATCTCTGGTTTACGAAGAAAACATCAGATCTGATTATCGCAGTGTTGAAGTTGCTTTCCGCTACGATTTGCCCTTTGCACAAGCCGGCGCTTCTGCCCGTTTGGCCGATGGCAGGCTGCTGACCACCGAAAATGCCCGCGGTAGTTTTGCCTTTGGCAGCGGTAACGGCTATGTGCATGTGGATAACCGAAGCACAGTGGGTCGTGCCGGAATGGTAGTAATCCCTTTTCTGGATGTCAACCACAACGGAATTATGGATAAAGCCGAGTCTTTTGCTGCCGGACTCAACCTTCGTATTGGAGGCGGACGAATACTTCAGCAAAAAAGTGATTCCATCATCAGAATCATCGAACTTGAACCTTTTGCCAGTTATCTGCTTGAGCTTGACGACAACAGCTTCGAAAATATTGCCTGGCAGCTGGATGACAAATTGTACAGCATCTACATAGACCCCAATCAGTTCAAGCAGGTGTATGTGCCTGTAAAAGTGATGGGCGAAGCCAATGGTATGGTTTATCTGAAAGAAGGCAGACGTAAAAAAGGACAGGGCAGAATCATCATCAATTTCTTCGACAGCACCGGAGCACTGGTGCATAAAACCCTTTCGGAACAGGACGGGTATTACAATTATCTTGGTTTTGCTCCCGGAAGATATACTGCACAAGTTGATACCATGCAACTGCGCAGGCTGGGCTATGTTTCTGACCCACCGGTTCATGAGTTTGAAATATTACCTATGCAAATGGGTGATATCATTGATAATCTGGAATTTACACTTACTTCAACCGCAACTCCGGTTGAGTCAACACAAAATACTGTTCAGTCGGTTTCGCCTGAAAACAATCAAAAAGCAGCAACCACCCCTGCTTCCGTATCCTCAAAACCTGCAGAAACTCCTGTTCAACAGGCAAAACCACAGGATAAACCGATTACAACTACTGATTCAAAGGCAAATCTGCCAGAGGCAACAGCAAAACAGGATGTTGTAAAACCGGGGAAATACAGGAATCATCAGGATGCGCTGCTGGATCTGAAACGTGCAAAACTCACAGGCCAGGTTTCAATGATTGAAACCATGGTATTCCGGAATGTAAGCTCCCGGGTTGAAGCCGGTGATGTTAGTCCGGGAGCAGGAGTATTTACTGTGCAGGCAGGTGCTTTTTCCAGCCTTGAAAATGCCAGCCGGTTGTTAAACCAGATAAAAACACAGGTTCCCTATCCATCAGGAATTATTAAGGAAGAAGGTTATTATAAAGTCAGATTTGGCTACTTCGAGGACGCCGCTCAGGCTGTAAAATGTGCCGAAGCAGTTTCGAAAACAGGCGTAGTGGTGATCCTGGGAGTGGCCTGGGAATAGAACCATTCGCCGGAAATCATTCCAAAGCAGATGTAAAACAAAGAATAATACTCAGCCTGGTTCACAAATATATTTTGGAATCTGACTGAAGTGTCATCTTAAGGATTCTCCATATAGGAAGTCCTCCCTCAAATCTTCACCAACTTCTTCCTGGCAGCTATTTTTCCGTGAGCATCAGCCAGCAGCAGCACATATACGCCCGGCTCAAGACGGCTGATGTCGAGCCTGAAATTCTCCTTACTGATTTCTTCCTTCAGAACCACATTACCGCTTTGTGAAACCACTTGTATGTGGTGAAGGTGCAGCAGTTCGCCTTTAATACCCAGCACCACAAAATCGGTTGCAGGCACCGGCCACAAACTTATGTTTTGCTCAAAATGCCTGTTTACCGAGGTGGGGGAATTGTTGATGGGAATGTGGAAATCGGCTCCGTTGTTGTTGTTCCAGGTGTTGTTGCTGAAGTGAATCACAAAGTCAATACCATCAACTTCCTGCGCTGCATTGTTGAAGGGGCCCAGGGTTATGGTAAGATTGTCTCCGGATGTCCCGCTCATGGGCGATTCAACTGCCGGCCCGCTGCCATTAAACAAATACGAGCCTGCCGGCCAGTATGCCTGATTGGGTGTTTGCCAGAGAGTTCCGTTGAGGTTTACGCCCCAGTGCAGCTTTCCGCCTTGCGAAGTATTGGTTTGTGTGATGGTGATTACATCGTCGCGGGTGGGATATTCAGGAGTCCAGAAAACCCCGTTTTGTCCGCTGCCGCCCCCGCCGCCACCGGTATTGGATTCACCCACATACACATGCTGAATGGGTGTGCGGCTCACATTGCCTGACTGATCGGTCATCTCAACATAATAATCGAGCAGGGTTTCAGAAATTCCAGCAATTTCGGCATAATACAACCCGGCTATGTAATCGGGAAGTATAAAGAAATCTATTTCAGGGTTGTTGGTTACATTTCCTGTCGGGAAGTTGCGGTAGGTCATGGCTAAGCTTTGCCAGGACTGCACTCCGGGGCCCCCGGCATAGGTTTCGTTGTCGTTGTTGTTCAGCGGGTTATTGCCATCGTTATCAATCCGGTATTTCAAAACAGCAGATTGTATTCCTGAAACATCATAGCCAAAAGTCCATACATGAAAATCGGAACTGTTCTGATGCTGCTGGTAACCGTAGATAGGCCCGAATCCGGTGCCTCCCGGGTTATAGGGAAACCTTTGCGGGATAAAAACAGTCGGGGGAGTGTTGTCGGTGCCGGCATGGGCTGCAATCACCTGATCGGCAAAGGAACAGGCAATATTGCAGGCCAAGGATTGTTTCACTTCCATATCAATGGAGGAGCCATAATACATGTATCCGCTGTTGTAGGCAGGCAGCAGGTGATGCCAGGCTCTTTCAGTCAGGGTTGACGAAGCATTGGGCTGAACAATGCGGGCGATGTTGGGTGTTCCGCTAAGGTCTTCGGCCATCTGCACCCTGTTTTCGGCAGCCACCAGCACAGCCCAGTTTCGGGCATCTTCGGTCCAGCCCTCGGGGTTAAAGCGATAGGTAGAGGTGCTGTAAAGCGGCCACAACCAGTTGATGAACTGAGGGTGTCCCCAGTCGTTGGCGGCATTTACCCAGGAGCCGTCTTCCACGTGAACCACTGCATTTTCAGGCACCGGATGATCGTTGATAAACTGCTGTATGGTGGTAGGCACATATCCTTTGGCTGCTGCAGCATAGGCAAAACCCGGGACCGAATTGGTGTAATAATCATAACCTCCGCCCCAGGCGTTGTCGCCATCGTGGGCGAGCAGCACCATCGAAGGGCGCTGCGGGTCGTTGTAAGGGGCTATGTGGCTGTCAATTTCCCCGGTGCCCATGGTGGCATATCCGTTCATATAACTCAGTACATCGTCCATAGGGACAACGGTGATTTTATATTCGGTGCCTGTAGCCGGATCAACATATTTGGCTTTGTGCAGCTGATAGCAATAAGGGGCGGCAAAAGTTCCGCCGCGTCCGTCAATCTGTCCGCTCCACCAGTTGTAGCCTTGTGTTTCAACAATATCGGCACGGTTGGGCGGATCAATATTGCAGCCGGAGGTGCCAAACTGCAGCGGATAATCGCTCAGGGTGCGCGCCAGGCGGCTGTTGGCAATTACGCTCCATTCAATGCCTTCTTCAACCAGGGCCTTGATGTTGCGAACACTGAAAGAGCATTCTGCAGGCCAGTATCCTTTGGAATAAACCGGACTGGAACCAAAATTCTGGGCATAAATATACCGGTGTGCCTGAATCTGTCTTCTCAGCATTTTATCGCTGATGAGCGGAGAAAGTGCATGGTTCATGGTAAATGCGGTGATGTCCATACGCGGCTTGCCTGCCGGGGTATTCCAGCCGCGGGCTGTAACAAAATTGTTCTGCCAGCCGTTGCTGTATCCCCATTGGCCGGCACCAGCCAGACTGTTTACGTTTTCAATCAGGCAGCCCGAATAATTTACCTGAGCTCCCGCTTCGGGTAAACCCAGCAGCGATTGCACTGCATCTTTGGCCCGGTACTGATACACAGCCTTGCGGTCGTCGTTGCTAAAGATTTCCTGTATGTTGTTCAGCGGATGCTGAAGTCCGTCGGGGTACCAGTTGCCGTTGTTCCACTTCAGGTATTGCGACTCCCAGGCTTTCTGGTATTCGTAAGAATTCCATACACTCACTTCGGGCCAGTAAATGGGCTGTTCAAGGTGCCAGAGGTAAGAGGTGTGAACCTGAGCTTCAGCTTTTTGATAGCTGAATGACCATAGCAGAATGATAAGTACAAATAACCGCATAACTTGTTGTTTTTAGCAAATATAAACATTTACATAGAATTATATAAATTGCTGTTTATTGATGCTGAGAAATATCTTTTTCTTCTGAGAATTACATGGATCTGTTAACAATATTTTTCATATCCATTCGTTTGACGTTCAATACAAATTATTAATCATATGAAAACATTATTGACCATTTTTACTATGTTGCTGATCTCTTTTTCAGCCAATGCCCAGCAAAACTTTTATTTTGGTTATGAGAACGGCGGTTTGTTCGACAGGTACCATTACGTTAATTCAAAAGGAAAATCCTTTGTACAATCATCCATTGGTGGTATTTACGGAATAAACTTTGGTTACCGTTCGGGGACATATACCATTGAATCGGGATTTTACGGGCTATATTCAAGTATGCCCATTGTGGAATACGATTACAATACCTCAGAAGTTGAGTTATCATTATCTATGAGCAGTGGTAAGGAAAACTGGCTCGTACCCTTGCGTTTTGGCAAGGAGTTTCTGATGATGGAAAACAGACTGTTTATTAAACCCGAAATTGGCATCAATCTTATTTTTGCCCGTGATTATGCTGAAGGCAAGTCAAATATGGGCTGGGCAACGGGCATCTCATTTTTTCCCGGTGACAGTATTGTGCCCGGGCCTAATTCCACAAGGGCTTACGGATATGTACCTTCAAAGTTTAATCTGGGCATCGAACCATCGCTTACAGCCGGGTTCCGCATCTGGAAAGGTTTGGATATCTATATGAAATACAGCATAATAGCAAGTCTCAGCCCATTGTATTACGAAACCATCACTCATATTTCCGAAACTGAAACCGTGACTGCCACCCGAAGCATGTTGAATTCATCCACCTTTCAGATTGGTTTGAAATATCATTTTAAGAAGATTGAATGATGGATTGCCGGGAAAATAAACTGATGCAGTGGGCGAAGGTATCTTAATATTCGTGTTGGCGTTAGAAAAAGGATTAGTCCTAAAATCTTAACCCCCTGATGACAGAACTGTTTTTGAAAGGGATATGAAAGGAACTATTTAAGGTGATTTATCAATCCTGACAGAGCTGATTCTTGAATTAATTGGGGTCTGCTCAAAAATAAACAAAAGTCATATTGGCAGTAACTTACAGAGTTAAACAAGAACAAACGTGCATAATATTAATGAGGTTGTCTAATTTTTTTATGCATCATGCATTGAACTGAGTATGCAAAATCCCGTAGGGATTGACCTTTAATAGAGGGTGTCTCAAAAGATAAAAAATGGAGCGGAATTGCAACCGACCGTAGGCGCGCCCCGCAGTAGAGCAGCGAAAGCGGGGGAGCTCAGCGTTAGCCCCGCCAGAGGCGGTGGGAGCTAAATTCCGCTTAGCGTACTGACCTGTATTTCAGCGTGATATGCTCAGCGTAATTTAAAATTACGCCGTATCAAATAACTTTTGAGACAGTCCCTGTGCAATATGTCCTGAAAAACAGAACTCCGGAGTGGGTTCCCCTGTGATAAAGGGCAACCCTTACAGGGTAGTTTTGTTTGCCGATTTTTTAACCCCCGGTTGGGCAAGCCGCACCGGGGGTTAATTAAGGGAAACTTCTAACGGAGTTTTCAGCAGGCTCTACTTAGCCGCAGTTGCAGTCGCGCCTGCATTCTGAATTTTAATTTTGTCTTCTTTTTTAACTCCTTCGAGTACTTCTACATTAATACCGTCGCTGAGGCCGGTTTTAATCACCCTTT
>JANJXJ010000101.1 GCA_024709105.1 Lentimicrobium sp.
AATTTGTTGATGTGAGGATTTGTTAATGGGCTTTTTTTGGTAGCCCCGGAGGCGCGCCCCGCAGGATGCGGTGGGGTACCCCGCAGGATGCGGGGGCGAGGCGCAGCATAAAAAACAAATTCCTGATATGGAACACAGATCCCCACCCTGCCATCGGCTGGGGGCTAACGCGGATGCGACAGATTTTCACGGATTTTTTCTCTGATCGTTGACGCGAAACTGATCCTGGTAACGGGAAAACGGATTAAGAGTTACACGGTGTTTCACATGCACCCCGAATGCCAGGGATAAGTGTGCTACCAAAAACCGTTCAAGCAGATTTGTTAATTGACAGAGTACTCTATTCTAACTTTTTCCTGACATCAGGCTTCGCTTGCATACAAGACAAGCACTTATTATTATTCACTATGAAAAACTTCCTTCATATTGGTCCACCATTCACCGGGGTTGATACCCAGGCTTTCCTGGCAGGGATCGGTTTCTTTCCACCAGCGTTGGGTTTCAGGATCCTGTGCCATTTTCTGCATATCGGCGTCGAAGTTATTTCCGGTATATTCAAAATACGCAAAAAGCAAATTATCCTGCAACAGGAAGATGGAGTAATTATGAATATTGCATGAAGCAATCATTTTGAGCACTCCAGGCCAGGGATTCGCATGCAATTGAAGATAGTACTCAAGTTTGCCGGGTTTAACCCTGATTACTTGTCCGAAACGACGCATAGGTTCAGTATTTATTGTTAATCCTGATTATTTCAGCTTTTTAGCACAACACATCCGGCACATTTGCATGGTTGAAGCTACTGCCATTTGATGAGACATTGTTTTTTAAAAAGCAGATTTCTGCTCCTTTGTCAGCAGGAATCACTCTTCACTTCTTATTCTTACCCTCAATGTATCGGGTATTTCGTATTCGCTGAAAAGTACCAGATATCCTCCTCCTCCTGCACCACTCAGTTTGTAGCCTGTAACGCCGGCCGGCACCAGTGAAACTGCTTCTTTTACTGCTGGTGTTACCATATTGGGGAACATGGCAATCTGAGCATGAAACGAATCGAGCATGGCATTGCCAAAAGCTACGGAATCGTGGTTAAGCGCAGCCTTCCACAATCGGTCAGCCGATAGCGAGAGTGCTCTTGCCCCGTCTTCTGTGATATTGGTTTTTTCTGTTACATCAAATCCTGCTTCACGCGGATTGAGAGCCATAAGATAAAGTCGTTGTTCAATCCATGCCAGGGTTTCAGGATTCAGGTGACTTTCGATGCGTGAAGGCCAGTATTCCCCGCGGTCGTACCAAAGGTAGTTGAGGCCGGGCATTACTATTCCCAGGCTATCCTGCGAGCCGCTTACATAAGAAGATCCGGGAGGGTTCTCATAACAAAACAGCACCCGGGCAAGTTTTTCGCGATCACCTGCAGGAATATTGTGCTGCCAAAGTTCGATGGCTTTTTTACGGGTACTGGTTGACATACCGCTCCGGTCGTTAAAATCGTAGTCGGGTTCAATGGAAATGGTAACTACCGGTCCGGGGTAGTGTTTTGAAACATACGGCTGATCTATCCATCCACCGGCCAGGTCTATTCTGAAAGGGATTTTGCATTCGCTCCTCAGTGCGGTGGTGCTCCTCACCGGGAGGTTGGCATGAGGGACACGGCGGCTGATTTTATATTCAATGCCCATTTCGCGGCAAAGCGCCAGTTTATCGGGGGTATGTCCGTCTTCATTAACAAAAAGGATGTCGGGTTTCAGATTCAGGATATCGTTGTAAAAATCAATAATTCCTGATCCGCTGTTAATCCATGCATCTTTTACTGTTCTGAGTGCTTTCACCATGTAGAGTCTTTCATGCTCGGTGTTAATGGTTTTGCGCCCTTTAAGCTCATAAATTGTTTTATCGGAACCCAGCCCGACATAGAGTTCGCCATGTGAGGCAGCTTCTTCGAAAAAAGCTACATGGCCGCTGTGCAGAAGGTCGAAACAACCCGAAACAAATACCTTTTTACTCATATTTTATTATCCCTTTCTTTTAATGCGATGAATCAGGCGTTAGCCGGAAAAAAGCTGCCTTTGCGATAATACCTGCTGAACCAGTACACCACGGCAAAGCACAGCAGCGGAATAAGAAATCCTGTTGCCATATTGTCGGCTCCCAGTGCACCCATCAAAACCGGTGTAATGGCTCCGCCAACGATGGACATAATCAGAAATGATGAACCCTGTTTGGTGTGAGTGCCGAGATTGTGAATTGAAAGAGCGAATATGGTGGGGAACATAATTGACATAAAAAGGTAAACCGAAAAGAGTGCAAACAAAGAAACTACCGGAATAGCAGCAATTACCAGTACTGTTGCGATAATGGCAAGCATTGCCGATATGCCAAGCAAACGCGAAGGTTCAATGCGGTGCATCAGCCAGCTGCCGGCAAACCGGCCTGTCATAAACAGCCCCATACCGCCAAAAGAGAGAATAAGTGCAGCTGTGCGGGGAGTGATGCCCGGATTGATTTCAGTAACATAATTAATAAAAAAGCTGTTGATGCCGGTTTGTGCACCTACATAAAAGAATTGAGCCAGTACTCCGAATCTGAATATCTTATTTTTCCACAGCACATTCAGGCCTTTTTCCTGAGCATTGCGAGTATTTGGTTCGCTTTTAATTTCGGGGAGGCGTATTCTTGAAAAAAGCAGTGCAACTCCAAGTACTGTTATGCCTATTAAAGTATACGGTAAAGCTACGCTACCATGAGATCCATCGGCTTTAAAAATGAGCATTCCGCCAATGAGCGGGCCAACAATCCAGCCGAGGCCATTAAAAGATTGTGAAAGATTAAGGCGTCCGGCGGCTCCTTCTTTGTCGCCAAGTTCAGTAACGTATGGATTTGCTGCGGTTTCGAGAAAAGTAAGGCCACACCCGATTACGAAGAGCGAAAACAGGAAGTAGTTGAACGACATGATTTGCTCGGCAGGTATAAACAGCAGAGCGCCGATTCCATATAGCACAAGTCCGGACACCACCCCCATCCGGTATCCGAATTTTCTGATAAAAAGGCCGGCTGGCAATGCCATTACAAAATATCCACCATAAACTACTGCCTGTATCATTCCGGACCGGGCCTTAGAAATGACCAGAACCTCCTGAAAATGTTTGTTCAGCACATCAAGAATACTGTGCGCAAAACCCCATAAAAAGAACAGAGAAGTAACCAGTACAAAGGGAATAAGGTAAATGTTGTTTTTTTTCATGAAGATAGTTGCAAATAAAAAATCAGGAAACAGGCTGCGATCAGGGTAAGATTCCAATGCAGCCACAAATTTAAAATAAAGTAGTTTAAATCAACGCCACCATTAAAAAACCCGGAAAGACTCAAGCAGCGGGACAGGACTTATTTTAAGTCCGGGTCAAGATGAGTTGATTAAAAGATGAGTTGATTAAAAGATGAGAAGATGTGCAAATGAGTATCTTCAAACCTCCGGCGGCAATGGATTAAGATTAGAGAATGTGAGAATTTGAGGATTAGAAGATTGACTTTAGCTGTCTGCCTTCGGCAGGGGGAATGATTGGATGATTCATGAATTCAAGGATTCAAAAATTCAAAGATTCAAAGATTCAACAATTCAAAGATTCAAGGATTCAAAGATTCAAGGATTCAACAATTCAAAAATTTAAAAATTTAAGGATTTAAGGATTTAAGGATTTCCCGCCGAAAAGGCGGGACTTCGCTACCGCCGCCGTTAGCGGGGGTTCTGCCGTTTCGCAAAGATTGCAGCAATAGCCTCCCCCGCTTTCGCTGCGCTACTTCGGGGCGCGCCTGCGGTCGGGGTAATGATTAGTTAATGTGAGGATTTGAGGATTAGCAGATGTGCTTGGGGTGGCTCCTTGCGTTCAGTGACAAATAAATGAATTCAATAATTTAGGTTAGAATGGTCCTTCTCCTTGAGG
>JANJXJ010000103.1 GCA_024709105.1 Lentimicrobium sp.
CTCAATGCTGGCTTAACAAATCCGGCATCGGTTTTCAGATCGGCCGGGTACAATATTTTTTCAGAAGGCAAACCTTCGGTATGTTTCAGATTTTCGCTGAAAAACACAAAAGGCTCGTCAAACTGTGCAAAAACATTCATAAGCTTCACCACAGCAGGATTGTATCCTGAAAAGGTCATGGGTGGCTGAAGTACTGTAGGCACCACACCTGCCAGAAAACATGCCCAGAGCAGCGTAATGGTTTCGCGGTTGTTTTGTGTGGCTATAATGGCTTTGTCGCCGGGTTTCAAACCCAGAAACTGCAAACCGCCTGCTTTCCGGCTGGCTTCTTCAAGCAACTCCCGGTAGGTTTGGCGGTTTTCAATACCGTTTTCATCAATGTAGCCAATATACAAATCACCATGTATATCCGAAGCTCTCTGAAGAATATCGGGCAGGGTCAGCGAGGGATGGTAATAATTGGTTTCGGGCATGTTTTAGTTGACAGGTTTTCCTGAGCGGCGTGCAAGTTCGTAAAAATAATCGGCCTTTGTGGTGTCGCCCACTTTCTGGTAGTAGTTTCTGAGGCGCATGTTCAGCTCAAAATTGTTCGGGTTCACCTGAATGGCTTTTTCGAAATATTCCAGGGCTTTTGCAGCATCGCCGCTTCGCATGGCGTAGGTGCCGAGATTGATGTAAGGCAGATCGAGGCTGGGTTCAATCAGAATAATATCCTCATTCAGGGCAATGGCTTTTTCGGTTTGTCCGGTTTTTTGATAAAGCATGGCCAAATTCGACATGGCTCTTACTTCATACGGCTGCAATTCCAGGGCCTTTTCATAATTGGGGATTGCCTTCTCAGCCTGATCAGTAACCTGATAAGTATAACCCAGGTTGTAAAAAGCGGCGGTAAAACCGGGATTGTGCTCTACTGCCTTTTCAAAATACTGAATGGCCGAATCGGCTTCATTGAGCAGTAAAAGGTACGATTCTCCAAGGTTGTTCCAGGCATCGGCATATTCAGGATAAACCTTTACTGCCTGTTTAAAGTGCCTGATACATATCTGAGCATCAGGGACAATCTGCTTTCGCGGAACGCCAGCCTTCAGCCGTTCAACCACCGAAGTGCGCAGGTTGGTGGCATATATAAAATTGGCCTTGGCTGAATTTTCCAGATAAGGCATATCGGCTGCATACAGACTGAGTTCGCTTTCCCAGTCGGCATTGCGGTCAATGGTTTTTGCTGTTGCAGGCACCGCCAGTATCACTGCAGCCAGTATCACATAGTTCATCTTTCGCTTTGGCGGATTGAGATCTCGCGGGTCAGTACCCAGCAGCCAGAACAATCCATATACCAAAGCAATACAAAAACCAAGTGAGGCAATGTAAAGAAACCTTTCGGCAACGATTCCGGTTGGAGGAGCTATAATATTGGAAAACAGTGAGATATTGATCAGATAAAACAGTATGGCAAAGGAAAGTATATGTTTTTCCCTGATTTTGTAAATAGCGTAACCGGCCAGAGCCAGATGCAGAATAAGGGAAACCCACACCCAGACATTGCCCAAACCAGTAACCGGAATCATATCAAACCCATAATAAAAGCCAAGCGGATGCGGATAAACCAACTTTTGCAGATAAAACAGCAAAACCATCATGGAAGTGCCGATGCGCTCTGCAAAACCAACACCCAAAAGCAAAGGATTCTCAATAAACTGCATGGAACGGGTGGTTTCACCCAGCAGCACCCTGGGAATGATTACCGCCGCAGCCAGAATCAACACCAAAGGAATAAGCATCATGAGGATTTTCCGGGGTTTTAGATCGGTGAAGAAGTAAAACACCAGGGGGATAACCGCCAGAAAGGTCATAATATTTGCTTTTGACAAATAACCCAGCCCAAAAGCGAGCGTACCCCACAAAATGTTGATCTTTTTACCGGTATCATGATATTTCAAAAAATAGCTGACAGCGAGCAAAGCCCCCAGAAAGCTGAGTAATTCCTCGCGGTTTTTCAGGCTGGCCACCACTTCGGTATGCAGGGGATGTGCCATAAAAAGCAAAACAGCCAGAAAAGCAAACATAACATGATAACTGCTCAGAAATCTGCGCAACAGCTTGAACAACAATATTCCGGTTAGTGCATAAAGCAGTATGTTAAAGAAATGGCTCATGCCCGGGTTTTCACCAAATATCTGCCACTCTATGGCAAAGGTGGCTTTGGCAATGGGACGGTATCCGAAGTTGTGCTGCCCGCCCTCTTCTGCATTAAGGTTGATGTAATAAGACCCGAAAATTTGTGGCAATGCTTTGAATCCCTGCTGAGTAAGCGGATTTTTCCCGGTTACATAAATGTCGTCAAGCGAATAACCGTTGCTGATGGTGTTGCCATATAACACAAAGGCAAAGGCAGCGATCAGCAGGTAATAAATCGCATAACTCTTTTTGCTGACAACCACCTCCTTGTCAGGTTTGGCTTTGGCAGGGGAGGGTTTTTTATTCCGAAAATCCATAAAATACTGATAAACAGTTTGTAAGAACACCAGGGAAATTGTAATGCCCCTTTGGTTTCAATTCGCAAAGTAACATAAAATATAAATAGGTGCACAGCCTGCTTCCTCATGTTGTGCATTGCGGTGAATTGTACTTCAGGATGCCAAATCGTTAATGAAATTCCTGCCCCGGCAATTTTACTTTCTGTAACAGTCAATTTTACTACTTTTGCGGTGCTTCAATCCGCACAGATGCTTTTCAACTCAATAGGTTATCTTTTCTTTCTGCCGCTTACTGTTGCCGCCTATTACACTTTGCCGCGTCAATGGCGGTGGGTGCTTTTGCTGATTGCAAGCTACCTTTTTTACGCCTTCTGGAACCCCGCCTATGTTTTGCTTTTGATGGCTTCCACAGGGGTTTCGTATTTTGCAGGGATAAAAATGTCGGAGCAACGAAGCAAACCTGCCCGCAGGCCTTATTTGTTTCTTGCGCTTGCTGTAAATCTGGGTTTGTTGTTTGCCTTCAAGTACCTGGGCTTTTTTACCGGAACCGTTAATCAGCTGGGTAGTATTTTTGGCTTTGGACAGATTGTTCCGTATATGTCGCTGTTGCTCCCGGTTGGAATTTCGTTTTATACATTTCAGAGCCTTGGTTATGTAATTGATGTTTACCGGGGCAGTGCCAAAGCCGAACACCACGCCGGATTGTTTGCCTTGTATGTGAGTTTTTTCCCGCAATTGGTTGCCGGGCCTATAGAGCGGGCGCGCAATCTGTTGCCGCAGTTCAGGGAGGTTCACGAATTTAATCCTGTCCTTTTTTCCTCTGGCCTCAGGCTGATCTTGTGGGGATTGTTTAAAAAAATTGTGATAGCCGACCGCTTGGCCTTGCTGGTTCAGCCTGTATTTGGCCAGCCTGAGTATTTTCACGGCATTCAGGTGGTTATTGCCATGCCCTTGCTGATGATGCAGGTATATGCAGATTTTTCGGGGTACACCGACATTGCCATTGGCTCGGCCCGGCTGATGGGCTTCAGGTTAAGCCCGAACTTTAACCGCCCCTTTGCAGCAAAATCAATAGCAGCTTTCTGGAACCGCTGGCACATTACCCTTACCACCTGGCTGCGCGACTATGTTTATTTTTCTCTTCCATCAAAATCAGGCGGAAGGGTAAAAAGCTGGAAACTCAATCTCAACCTTATCATTACCTTCTTATTGGTAGGTTTTTGGCATGGGGCAAACTGGAATTTTCTTGCATTCGGACTTTTACACGGCATCTATATGGCGCTGGCCAATATTTTTAAACCCGAATTGACTAAGTTTAACCAGATCAGCGGTTTGGCAAGGTTCCCGAAATTACTGAGTGCAGTGAACATTACCGCTACTTTTTTTCTCATCTGTACTTCAGGTTTTTTCTTTGGACAGCACCCTTTCAGCGATTCGCTCACCCTTATCCGGAATATTACTGAGTGGAGCAATACCTCTGCTGCACTGCTTACAATTGTAAAAAACAACGACTTTTTATTAGGCACCGCACTCATTGTCTTTATGCTTTGGTTTGAATATATTACCATGGAGAAGAGTTTTAAACCGCGATTTCAAAGCCTTCCGGTTAGTTTGCGCTATGCGGCTTATATGGCCATGTTCTTTTTCATGCTCATTTTTGGTATTTTTACCAGGCAGGAATTTTTCTATTTTCAGTTTTAATTATGAGCCACAGAAGTTTCTTCAGAAAAGTAATTGTAATGTTCCTGCTTCTGCTGGTGGTTAATGCTTTGCTCAATTCGATTTACGACAGGTGGATGATTTACCACCGGCTCAACCGCAATCAGGACAGGCAGTTCGAAGCTTTCTCCGACACACTCACCTATCTTATGCTCGGAAATTCGCACGATATGATCAACCCTCAGATTCTTGGAAACAGCTTTAATTATGCCTCACCCAGCGAAGTTTACACTCAAACCTGGTATAAGTTCAAATACATTCTAGAAAAAAGCTCCAAAAAGCCTGAGTACGTTTTTATATCGGTTGACCCGGTCAATTTCAGCCCCAAGGCCGAGAATACCATAAAATTCGACGGGTACTGGCGCAAATATGTTGATTATTTTGAGCTGGCCAAAGAAACCGGCGACACCGATTATCTGGTCAAGTGGTTTACCGGCCGGTATTGTGCATATGCGGGCAACTACAAGTTTATTTTTATGTCGCTCTTTTACCTGAATGCCGATTTTAGCAAAGTCGTAAATGGTTATCGCCCGCCACGCGATTATCGCAACTTTGCCCTAGAGCCTGACCGCCGGGCTTCGGGTATTGAAAGGGCAACTTCTTATCTGTCGGGCTATGGCACTGCACCTGATCCGGGAGCGGTGAGATATTTCAAAAGGATTCTTGAGCTTTGTGCCGAAAACAATATCAAACCCATTCTGGTCAGAATGCCGTTAACCGATGAATATCTGGAACATGCAAACAAGCTGGTTGATATGAAAAGCCTTGACGATCAGATAGAAAAAATCGCCGGCGAAGTTGCCGGCGAGTATCTGTTGTTTGATTTCAGAAATGAGTTCAGCGGGAGGCCTGAGCTTTTTTTTAATGCCGACCACGTAAACCCAAAGGGCGCCGACCTGATCAGCCATAAGATAAAAACTCGGCTGATTGAATCGGGTAACTACTGATTATCTTATTTTTTACCGGGGATTCCTGCAGTTCTCGACCAGGTAAGCGTTTTGCTGATCATTGAGAAGCCGGCAATACCAGTGATTTCAAGTACATTTCCATTTCCGGTAACCTTGGCTTTGCAGTCAAAAGTTCTTCCGGTCTGAGGCTGATATACTTTTCCACCTTCGTACATATTTGTTTTGGGGTTAAATTTCAGGTTGTAAACCATTTGTGAACCCACAACCTGATTTTTGCGCTTTGATTTATCAGGATTGTTAATGTCAGTAACTGGTTTTCCCGATTTATCGTTTGGTTGTCTGAGCCACACAATCTTTCCGTTGTAAACATCACCGGTTTTGTAAAACTCTATGATGGAAGCCTTATTGGCAGTGAGCCAGTATCCGGTAATGTCTTTTACTGTGGTAGTGGGTGTTCCGCCGGGTACCGCGTTTGGTTTGTTGGTGGGCTTAACCGGTGTAACAGGCTTAGGCTGTTTTTGTGGAGTAACGGTTTTGGTTGGTTGCTTTTGAGGAGTGGTTTGCTGCTTTGCAGGGGTAACTGCATTGGTTGATTGTTTCTGAGGAGTGGTTTTAGGCGCTGCTTCCTGGCTCTGGCCCGAAGGAGTTTTTTCGGGCTGTACCGCAGGTTTTACCTGTTTTACAACTACTCCCGGCTGGTTTGGCGCCGTTTCTTTGGTTGATTGTTTTACAGGCTGTGTCTGGCCGAAAGCCACCGAAGCAGTCAGCAGAAACGATAGTGACAAAATTCTGAGCTTCATAACAATTGTGTTTTGAGGAAATGGTTTTAATTTTCCTGATCATGCAAAAATAGCACCAATAATTCAGGCCATGCATAAAAACAATAAAATTATCGGATAAGTTTTATTTGTCAGGCATGTTTTACTGATTACACAGGCAATTCTGCTCTCCGGGAAATCATCTGCAATTCAGGCATTAAACTTATTGCGGAAATGGCTATTTTAGCCGGATAAAACTTCGTTTATGCGGGTTCCTTTCAACAAACCACATTTTACAGGCAGAGAGGCTTTTCATATTTCGGAAGCTGCACACATTGGGCAATTGGCCGGAAACGGGCATTACACCCACTTGTGTCAGGACTTTTTCGAAGAAAGGTATGGTTTCAGAAAAGCATTGCTTACCACAAGTTGCACCGATGCGCTGGAACTTGCTGCTTTGGTGCTTGACATCAAGCCGGGCGACGAAGTCATTATGCCTGCCTATACTTTTGTTTCCACTGCCAACGCTTTTGCCCTGCGTGGTGCAAAAATTGTTTTTGCCGACAGCAACCCGCTCAATCCCAATCTCGATGCAGGCAGCATTGAACCGCTGATTACCAAAAATACCCGGGCATTGGTTGTGGTGCATTATGGCGGCATTGCCTGCGACATGAAGGCTGTTATGGAAATTGCTGCAAGGCATCAGTTGTATGTTGTTGAAGATGCTGCCCAATGTGTGGATGCTTTTTACAATGATGTGGCGCTGGGCTCCATCGGGCATCTGGCAGCATTTTCGTTTCATGAAACCAAAAATATAACTTCGGGCGAGGGCGGAATGCTGGTAATCAACGATGCCTTGCTGATTGAACGCGCCGAAATTGCCCGCGAAAAGGGTACCAACAGATCAGCCTTTGCCCGCGGCGATGTTCAGAAGTACGAGTGGGTTGGCCTGGGCAGCTCATTTTTACCCAACGAACTTACAGCAGCATTTTTGTACGGGCAACTCGAGCACTTAGACATCATACAGGAAAACCGCCTCGAAGTCTGGAGAAAATATCAGCGGCAACTTGCTCCGCTCGAAGAAAAAGGTTACATATCGCTGCCGTATGTGCCGGAATACGCCTCGCACAACGCTCATCTCTTTTACCTGCTCACAGGTTCGCAACAAGTCCGCGATGGTTTGCTTACCCACCTTGCCGGGAATGGTGTTCATGCAGTTTTTCACTATCTGGCGCTGCATCGCTCGCCCTATTTTATTGAAAAGCATGATGGCCGTAAGCTGCCCAATGCCGACAGATACGAAGAAACCCTCATCAGGTTGCCGTTTTATTTTGGACTTACTGATGAAGATGCTGCCCTGGTTTGCGAGGCCATAACTTCATTTTTTGAGTGAACAAACAGGCAGAACGTGCGTTGAACCCTCAATTCCGGGAATCCCGGATACAGCCGGGTTGTTTGCCAGATTCGCATAAAACCAGTTAATTATGGAGAAGACAATCATTTTTCCTTCGCGCCGTGCACCCTGGTTTACTTTGTCGGTGTTGTTGCCTTTGGGCATTATGGTGTATATGTTTTTCCAGCAACCCTGGTATCAGGCGTTTTTCTTACTGCCTGTTCAGGTGATTATACTGCCTGTTTATTTCAGAACGTATTACCGGCTTCATCCCGTTGACGGACTTACAGTGACCTGCGGATTGTTTTACCGCAAAACATTTGACCCCGGGCAGCTCAGGTCAGTAAAATACACAAGCAACCCTGTTTCATCGCCGGCATTGTCGCTCCGCAGGCTTGAACTCAGATTTAAAAATTCGGAGTCAGTAATTATTTCGCCTGTTAACCGTGAGGATTTTATTCGTGAATTGCGCAGGTACAATCAGGATTTTGAGGTAAAAAAATAATCTCCCTGCATTTTCTGATTACAATACAGGGAGTTGCTGATAATTAAAGGTTTCCGCGACAGTTAAATCTTTAATCCGGCTCTGGATGCAATTACATCTATTCCCTGAACGGGATGTTGTTGAAAAGTACAATCTGAAACTGATTTCGGTTGGTTTTTTCCTGAATCTGCGACATAAAGCCCAGCTCAGTTCTCAAATGCCGGCTGATCACATAGCCCAGGGCACCGTAAATCCTGCCCCGGTCAAATGTCGGGGAACCGCCATTGATGAATATTTCGCTGTATGCTGAAAAATATGCAGCCCCGGGATTCATCTCCTGACGGTTTAAGGGAATGTTTAAGGATGCAAAATATCTCATCCTTATTCTGAAATTATCGGGCAAAAACCGCTGTTCCAACCTGTAACGGTGCATTATATTCACTCTTCCGAACTTTTGACGCGTAATAAATTGCTGAAAAATGCGATGCTCATCAAAGCTGCTTTTATCATCAGAGTTCAGAATATAGTTCTGTGAATGAATATAAGCATATCCGGCAAGCAGATTATTGTTGTTTTCTGTAAGATTATAGCCAATACCTGTTCTGAGCAACAACTGCTGCAAGTCTCCTGCAAAATTGTAGTTGCGGTATTGAATCTCGCTGTGCAGATTCCATTTACTGTTGATTTTCTGATTGCCGAAATAAATATACCAATTGCCGGTATTTGCATCCTGTGCGCCGGAAACAAAATGAATCCCAAGCCAGAATAATAATACTAAACTCAACGACCTGCTTTTCATGGTAGTGTATTTATGTAAAGGGCTGTTCAAAAACCATCTGAGTAATTAATTTCTGTGATTTTTTGAACAGCCCGTTGCTGAATTATGGATAATTTAGTTTGAAGGGGTATAGGGGAGAGAAGATTTATGAACAATGAGCCTAACAACTCCGTCATCACCTTTTTTAAAGACAAAAGTTTTATCAACCATAATCTGTGAGCCGTCTTTTCCGGTGAAATAAACATTTCCCATAGTAATGGCAATATTGCCGAAAATCTGTATGCCTTCATTGCCATCGCCAAGATTATCGTACCATACCTTTACCCAGGGTTTCAGTGCAAAACCTTTGTCGTTGGGATATTTTGAGTTTCCTCCCACAAAATAGGCATGAGCACCTTCTTTGGTGGTTCTGAAAGTTTGATCTCCAAATGCCAGTGTAGGTTTAAAGAATACAGTGCCCTTGTCGTAATCATAAGCCTGAGTCAGAATGTCCATAGCTAATTTTTTGTAGTCACCTCCCTCGTCGTAAGCTTTGCCAATAGCCACCACTGCATCGCACCAGGCCTGCTGAGCAGCATTAACTTCTTCAACAGTAATTGTGGTAGCTTTTGTTTTCGGGCCCTTTTTGTCTTTGTGGTTGTGGTCGCTGCTGAAAGCAGGTGAAGCAGTTAACAACAATGCTGCTGCAATCAATAAAGAGAAAGTGTTCTTTTTCATGGTTTTTCCGGTTTTGTTAATTTGGTTTAATGATAATTAAATCCAGAAACACAAAAAGATTAGCGGCTGTTCATTTGTAATTATTAAAAAATGTTAATGTACATCTGGTTACATATAAAAGAATATAATGAAAAATGTATAAAGTATATTAAATGTACAGTAAACAAAAAAATCATTTGATTTATTTAATATCAGTATTTATCAGGTTTGAGAAAGACCCTGAATATTTTTATTGTTTTCAATATGCAGATAAACAATGTGTTAAATATCCAGAGCCATTGTTTTGGCCAAAAGATACATTATTATAACCGGCAAGTGTTATTTATGATAATTGTAACATTAACGGAAACTGCTTAATGAATCTGTTAATACCGGGAATAAAACTTACATTGCAGCAGCCGCAGCCTTCAGGTGCTTTATACGGGCAGGGTGAAGAAAATAGCAAGATGTTTAAACGAAGAAGCTGAATAATTCCATGTTCAGGCAATTGGTGACTGAGATTCCGGTTGAGTTTTATGTGTATATCATTTCACTCTTTCACCCATTTCCCCCACCCAATTATGCGGTTGCCGGCAGTAATGCGATAAGGGTAAACTCCTGTGGGTAAAGCCGAGGTGTTTACCTGCTGCATATCGGTGTTGATTTGTTCGGTAAGCAGCAGCCGGCCTCCAATATCAAAAAGCTGCAAAACAGCAGCGTGGTGTTTTATGGCTAATTTTACGGCTAAAAATTCTTTGCCGGGGTTGGGCACCACAATGGCTTCGTGCACCTGGGGCAGCTCATGGTTTTGTGTATTTACAATCAAACCTTCGCTGTTGACTTTAAGTACAAAAGGATCGAAATGGCAGTTGAATGGTACAGCATATGGATCAAAAAAATCGCCTGCCACCACAATGTGATTATCATTGGTTT
>JANJXJ010000131.1 GCA_024709105.1 Lentimicrobium sp.
CGCCAGTGACGTTTGAAGAAAAATTATTAAATTTGCATCAGCAAACCAGGTCGATGATGAAAGAGTCATTCGACGCAAAAGATCAGGATTTTGGGGCATCGAGCCCCATAAATCCTGAGCAAACCAGGTCTCAGAATCAAGATGTAATCTCTGCAAAAAGAGTTGTGGTGCAGGGTTAAAAACGGTCAACCAAATTCAGGAATTGACAACCACTGATCTCTGATCTCCGACCTCTGACCACCGACCACTCTCGTTATCGCTGCGCGCTCACGAGACAAGCGACCTCTCTCGTAATCTCTTCGCCCTCCCGCGACAAGCTCCTTCTTACCTCTTACCTCTTATCTCTTACTTCTCTCGTTATCGCTGCGCGCTCCCGAGACTAGTTACTTCTTATCTATTACTTCTCTCGTTATCGCTTCGCCCTCCCACACCAACCTCCCCCTACCTCCTCCTGAAACTCAGCCTCACCGATTCCCCCTTATTCAAGGTAAACATCAGCATTTGAACCTCATCGCCCTGCCGCAGTGAAGCCCTTACGGTGGTGAGCGAAATTGATCCCTCGTCTTCGGCAAGCAGTACCAACTCCAGGTCATTTTCGCCGGCAGCGGGTGTTAACTTAAAGGTTTTTACCTTATTGGTGATTTCCAGGTTTTTGGCAAGTACTTTCTTGTTAAGCAGCAGGGTAACTTTATCTCCATCCTGAAAGCGGTCGTCCACCAAATCAAGCTGCACTTCCTTGCCACGCAATACAAATTCCTTTTCCATGCCCCCCTCCAGTTCAATGATGCGTAATGCAGGCAGTCTGACAGGCTGTGAGGTTCCGCTGCCCGGCTGCAGACTGTCGGATTTCTCCATTTTCTTCAGGGCATCCGGCACCTTCCGCGAAAGCGCTTCCATGCTTTTTTCGCTCAGCAGCAGCAAGGTACCCGGTTCACATTCTATATCGCTGCTTTTGGCGGCAGAGGTAAACTCCCCGTTAAAAACAGGCTTTCCGCCTTTGTTTTCGATCCTGCCGTTCACCTTCATCAGGCAGAATTCTTCGTATGGTATGCGCATGCGGGTGCTTAGGATGGCGGTTTCCTCAAACTTCAGGGTTTTGTCTTTATTGTTGTATGAGCCTGCAATACGGGCCTTGGTCTCGGCAGTGCCGTTAACATCACTCACCGAATAACCGCTCAGTCTGCCATGGCCATCCACTTCATAAACAAGCTGGTAACTCATTACCTCGGCCTTGCCGATAACAATCGCCCCCGACAGCGTAGTGGTCTGAGCCGCAGCCACAACCGGCAGCACAAATAAAATAAACAAAAAGCCGCTGAAAAGCCCGTTTTTATGCATTATCTTTACACCTCCAATTAAAACCATGTTCCATTAAAACTTTGTAAAATTATGAAACTTTTATCACACAGATTTACAGTTGCTTTGCTGCTGACGTTTTTCATGCTTGGCTTTGTTAATGTTGCCGATGCCGCATATGCCGGAAAGAAAAAACAGGCAACTACCGAAACATCGGTAAGTGCAGAAGCACAGGCACCCGCTGCCATGCCTCAGGCACCCGCAGCTGCCAGCGATGCCACCATACTGCTGGTGATCCTCAGCTTTATTCTTCCTCCGCTTGCCGTTTACTTAGTTTACGAAGAAATCGGAACTCCGTTTATTGTAAATGTAATTCTCTCCATTTTCTTCTGGATACCCGGTGTAATTCACGCACTGTATCATGTACTGAAATAAACCAGGCTCCCCAAAAGCTTTTTAAAAAAGGCATTACACGCAGGTGTGATGCCTTTTTTTGTGAATCAGAATAGCTGCACGGTGCAGCACAACAAATACACAGCAAATTGGCAAACTTATTTAACAGCTAAAATTCCCAATGCCCAAAGCCCAACTTCTAATGTGCTGAATGCATGATTGCAGCGTAAGTTTTCTCCTGTTATCTCTTCGCGCTCCCGGGACAAGCAACCTCTCTCGTTATCGCTACGCGCTCCCGTGACAAGCGATCTCTGACCACCGATCTCCGATCTCTGACCACCGATCTCCGACCTCTTACTTCTCTCATTATCTCCTCCCCTCCCGCGCCAAGCGCGCCCCCCTAATTCCACCTCCCCTCTCCCACTTCCTTATAATGCAGCCAGCAGTCGTCAATATGGTTCATCTCCATATCGAGCAGCCAGCCGCCGGCCGGAATCCCCTTATCAGGAATGATCGTTCCATTTTCGTAATAATCAGCACATTCGGGCGACTTCACCAGACAAAACCGTAAACTTACGTCCTCCCTGATCTGCTCTGCAATTTCGCTTAAGCTGCCCGTGTAAACACCCCGCGCACCCGGACGAATATCCCGCACACTGCTGATCAGTGTTTGCGAAAACACCACACAATAAATGTCCTTTTTGCCCGGCAGCTGAATCTTAAGCTTCGACACCGGCACCTGCAGGTAAATGCCCCAGCGCACACGCAGGATAAAATAAGGAAACTCGCCGTAACCCGGCGGAAAATTCCGGCAATACATTCTTTTTTGCTTTTCCATGTTGCAAGTTTTTAAAGGTTAAACCAAATACCTGCACCAGAAAAAATGAACGGTAGGAAATCATTTTATTTTGACCTGTGGCCCGCATCATTTTACCACCGTGGAGTTGTTTCTCTCGGTTGGTTTCCGTTAAGGGAATCCTGATGATGGGGCAAAGATAAGGCAAAAAAAAATTTTGTAATAATTTTTTTATACCTTAGCATAAAGTTTTACTATTGGATGATGGAAAAACAATAATACCTCTTATTAACATATTAACAACCCAAATTTTTTAATTTTATGGCAACAAGTTTACAGGAAATTGCTGAATTGTTATTCGAGGCCGAATACAAATTCAAAATCAACAACGAAAGAAGTGAAATCTTTCTGCAAATGGCTGGCCTTGATAACTACAGGGACAAAGACGGAGACGATTCATTGCTAATAGTTGTCAGGGTTTCTGAGGAAGGAGAATATCTTGAGATCTTCGCCCCTGGAAGTTTTGTCATCCCTGAAGATGGCGAAAAAGCTGCTCTTTTTTTAAAAGCATGTTCGATCATCCAATGGAAAACAAAACTTGTACAATTTGAGTATGATGAATCAGACGGCGAAATCAGGCCAATGGTAGAATTCCCAATCGAGGATTCTACGGTTACTCAAAAACAACTTATGCGCTGCATTCGCGGCCTCACACAATTAGTTGATACCTATTCTCCGGTATTGAACAATGTTAAGGAAAGTGGCAAACTCGATTTTGACGCCATGGAGAAGAAAGATGACCTTAACCGCATGATGGATGCCATCAATAACCTGCCTGTTGAGGCTCTTGAAGAACTTCTGCGCAGGAAAAAACAAATATAGTATTTAATCTTGCTTTTGAGGGAGGAAGCCGGGCTTCTTCCCTCTTCGCCTTTATTATGAAAACCACATTCTGCATTTTTAGTTTAGTTTTCCTTTGGTCTTGCACAGAGCCCAATGTACAAACAACGGATACTTCTATGCGCGTAAATGAGTATGTTCGCGAAATATACCTACCCTGTATAACTGATAACCAGGACCTTGATTATCAATTAAAATCTCTATTCACCTATGATTCAAACATGGATGCAATTCCTGACGAAATTCTTATTGGTAAAATTTACCCCAATCAAATGTATCAGGGCTATCCTGAAGATTCCAGAGTGTTTTTCACACGAAATGTGGTTAACAATTCACTGTTATTGAACTATCTGCAGCCGGCACCATGTATAAGTTCATTTTCTGTTCCAAACCCGGATCTTTATGAAATATTCATTTTTGAATTGAGAGGGTCCGACAGCTTACATTCCATTTTCTATTTCGTGGATACACTGCTTTACAAAAGCAATGGCATGGTTTGTATCACGAGCAACGCTGAGGGATCTTACTTCTGCGACATTTTCATCAATACCTGCGGAAACCGGAACTGCTATCCCGAATGGCTGAACTCAGGCGACGATGATTTATACTCTGACTTTAAAAATGTGAAACGCTATGAGGATTTTGACCCGGCCTGGCAGCAGTACGTTTCTAAAAAAACCGAACAGGCAGCCAACCCCGGTTAAACCCCTGCAATTCAATTAAGTGATCATTTTACCTTTTACCAGAACCCCTGTGAGAGTAAAACAAAATATCAGATTTATTGTGTTGGTGACCCTTGGGCCTGCTCTGCTCCTTGCCAACATCTATCTGGTATACAGAGCCATAGCCCTTAATCGGGAACTAAAAATTTACGAATATGATTATGCATCGCTGAACAGCATCAAATATGGCTTACTCAATGAACATGTATGGAAGGCGCAGATATCCGAAATTCTTACACAAGAGATTGAAAATGCGATGCAATCCAAAAATCTGCAACCCAAACTCAGCAAGGCAATCAAAAATACCATTGAAGCAGAAATAGAAAACATTCTCCCCGACTTCGATCTGTTATTTATTTCAAAATCGGAAATCATGGCAACGATTCGCGAAAGTGAACTCAGCGCCAAAATTGTAAGTCATTTAACAGGCATGGCATTGGATATAGCCGATGAAATGGAAATAGAAAAAGTACTTTTTGATGGTTTGTCCAGGGCATTTGGCGAAATCAGGCAAAGTGAAGAAAAAATACTTTCAATAATTAACAAGTATCAATGCAAAGATTTTGATGATTGTGATGCATTCCTCTTCAGAGAGATTCTTTTGGCAAGTGAGGAAGAAGACACCTTGTTGCTATATTCCTTCATCACTACACTGGCTTTGATTATTGTCATCCTTTTCATGGCCAGATCCTTTCGCAAAACAGCGTTTCTCCTTCTCACTGCAACCTCAGTTACTTTGCTTATTCCTGGCTTGGTTCTGCCGTTTATTAATCTTGATGCCCGAATTGATTACATAGAAGTAAGCCTGTTTGGACAAGAGATTACTTTCTTTAACCAGGTAGTAATGTTTCAAAGCAAAAGTATTCTGGAGATTGTAAACAGTCTGATTTCACATCCCGACACAAAAGTAATCTCAGTAGGTATTCTTGTGCTGCTTTTTAGTCTGGTAACTCCGGTTTTTAAGTTGATTTCTTCCTTAATGATTCATTTGGGCTTTATAAAATCGAAAACCTTTATCAAATTTGTACTTGCATTGGGTAAGTGGAGCATGGCCGATGTGTTTACCGTAGCATTGTTTATGGCATATCTGGGCATGAACGGCCTGGTAAACAGCAATCTGAGCCAATTGGACCAACAACAGGCCGACACCATCATCAATACAGCAAATTACACCCGCTTCAAACCAGGACTTATATTTTTTGTGGGGTTTACGTTGGTGGGGTTGGTGGGAGGTTTTTTCATCAACCACCCTGAAAAAAATGACAGGCAAAAACAATTCAACGTTACAGAAAATGACTGATCTAACACCAGCCATATCAACAGGAGCAACATCTTTTTCTGCAACCAATTTGGTTTTGATTAATTGACTAATTTTAACTTACTTTGCATTTATGATTATGCAATTCATCGCCAACGGCCTGATTAATGGTGCACTGCTTTCTATTAATTTAAAGAACCTTTGTTGTGCATCTCATAAAAAGGGATTGTATTAAGCGAAATTCAAATGCAAAGTAAAATTGTTTTTTGAAAGACGAAAATATTTCAATTTTAGTAGTTTTCTCTAGTTACATTGAAAAATAAATCTATTCTAATTGGGAAAAACTAGGGTTGTTCATTAATTTTCTGTAAATTTGTGTACTATTTGAAAAATTGCAGTGCAATTAAAGGTTTTTCACTAAATTTGCAAATAGTGCTTCTTCAATAGAACTTGGATTTTAGCAGAAAACACGAAATATGCAAATACTGCTTTATGGCATCTTTTCTGGGCTTTCAATTGCATTATTAGCTATAGCTTTGCAGTCAGTTTATTTGCCAACAAGGATACTTTTCATTGGACTGGCAGGGATTTTTGCAATTGCACCTTATATCGCTTTTTTGTTAATGAATTTAGGATTAGGGTCGGAATTGTCCATTTCCCTTTCAATTTTGTCATGTATTTTTATTTCCCTACTCTGTGAATTAATAAATCATGGACCTCTCTCAAGAAAAAATTCAAAATTTCTCTCAATAAAGGGTCTCAATGAAACGGTTCAGTTAATTTCCTCACTAGGAATATACATTGTGATTACCCAACTAATTGTAATAATCTGGGGAACTAATACGAAAACTCTTCAAATAAGAATGGGGCAAGTAACTCGTATCGGAACTATTTCTATCACTGAAGCTCAATGGACTACATTATTAGTATCTTCATTTTTAATTATTACTTTTTTGATCTTTTTAAAAAAGACCGGGGCTGGTCTTAGGATGAGAGCAATGGTTAATAATCCTAAAATTTTCGCATTACAAGGCTATAATATAAAATTTTATCGATTAGTCTTTTTTGCATTAGCAGGGCTGTTTGCCAGTATAAGTTCATTATTAATGGCTTATGACATTGGCATTGATCCGTATTACGGGCTACAGGCATTACTCATTGCTTTGGTCGCTATAATTATTGGAGGGCAGGATTCTTTTATAGGGCCGATTGTCGGTGCCTTATTTATCGGTATAACAAGAGAACTAATTGCTTGGCAATTTTCAACGAACTGGAAAGATGGTATTACTTTCCTTATTTTTGCCGTTTTTCTATTTTTACGTCCACAGGGTTTCTTAGGCAAATCAAGCAGACTAGAAGCTAACGTTTAAAAAAAAAGACATGAACTACATATTACACATATTAATTTACATTGACATCTACATAATATTAGCATTAAGTTTAAATATGGTTGTTGGGCATTCTGGGCTATTGACTCTCGCTCATTCTTCGTTTTTCTCAATCGGTGCATATTCATACTCGATACTGAGTGTGGTCCTGGGATTAGATTTTATTTTATGCCTAATAATAGGCTTCATTGTATCACTTGTTTTTAGCCTGCTTATTTCATTATCATCATGGAGATTAAAAGGAGACTATTTCGTTCTGGCAACTATTGCCTTCCAAGTAATCGTTTTTACACTTTTAAATAATTGGTCTGATAATTCTGATAATATCGGGACTTTACAAAATTTAACAAATGGGTCACATGGAATTATGAATATTCCTCCTCCTGTTGTATTAGGATTTGTTGTAAATGGCCAAAGTTCAATGTTCATTTTTGCAACTACCCTCGCAATTCTATGTGGATTGATTATAAGGAGATTAAATTCGTCTCCTTGGGGGAAACTCTTACATATCACTAGAGAGGATGAACTCGCAGCTCGTAGTTTAGGTAAGAATACCCGTAAAATTAAATTACAAGTTATAGCATTTTCTTGCGCTTTTGCATCTTTAGCTGGAGCAATATACGCTGGTTACACAGGGTATATTGACCCAACATCTGCTTCACTTAATGGTAGTATTCTCTTGTTAAGTATGGTAATCATTGGTGGCACAGGTAACTTCATAGGGCCAATCGTGGGAGCCGCTACACTCATTTTAATCCCAGAATTTCTTAGATTTGTAAATTTTCCTGACATTGTATCTGGTAATATTAGACTTTTGCTGTATGGCTTAATGTTAATTATTCTTATGCATGTTAGGCCCTGGGGAATTGCTGGTAATAAAGGAAAAACAAAAGTACTATGAATGAGAAAAGTGAAAAGCTAGATTATAATTCAGAAGATTGTAAAGTTTATGATCCATCAGTTCTACTAAAAGCAGTAGGTATTTATAAATCATTTGGCGGTCAAAGTGTTCTGAATAATATTAATTTCGAATTACACGAAGGTGAGATTATTCTATTACGTGGTGAAAACGGCTCCGGTAAAACAACATTGCTAAACATATTAACAGGTAATATCGAAGCAGATAAAGGCATATTATATTATCAGACGAATAAAAAACCTTTTCGATTCGTTTTCCCAATTCCTTGGTGGAAAAAAATGAATGCATTGAATCACTTTTCTCCAGAATTTGTGGCACAGAAAGGAATAACAAGAACCTGGCAAGATATCCGACTCTTTAATTCACAGTCATTAATTGAGAATCTTACTGTTGCTTATAATGGGCTAAATGGAGAAAACCCTTTTTATGCTTTAGTAAGACAAAAAAAAGTAAAAAGGCAAAATATTGAAATTCAAAAGAATGCAACAGAATTATTGGAAATTTTCGGGTTGAAGGATGTATTAATGAACATCGCAGGTAAGATTTCTTTAGGGCAATCAAAACGCCTAGCGATTGCAAGAGCTATTGCAACTGGAGCTCGTATTTTATTTATGGATGAACCTTTTTCGGGTCTTGACTTAAATGGAATTAAATCAATGATAGAATTCTTGCGAAAGTTATCTTTTGAAAAGAAAATGACTATTATAATTATAGAACATTTTTTAAACATTCCATTAGTTTCATCATTTGCAACGAAAGAGTGGAATCTAAAAAATGGTAATCTCTCAATTTCTAAAATTAAACTTTTGGACAACGAAAGAGTCTTTGGCAGTGGAACTAATAATAAAGTAGAGAACCATTATAAGTTTTTATTACCCCCATTAGCTGAAACCAGCATATCACAA
>JANJXJ010000012.1 GCA_024709105.1 Lentimicrobium sp.
AAGGCATGGAGTGCTCCCGGACAACCGCTCAGTACTTTTTATGCAGAACAGAACAAATGGTTCAGGCAGGTTTTGGTTCCTATACAGGACAGTGCCATGTTTTATACTTCTGAATTCAGATTCAGATTCAGAAACTATGCCAGCCTCGCCAGTGGAATTCTGCCCGACTGGCAGAGCAATGGCGATCAGTGGAACATTGACTATATTTATCTAAACACAGGCAGAAACAAATACGACACACTGCACAACGACCTTACATTTGTTTCAAAGGCACCACGAATGTTAAAACGATATACTTCAATGCCTTATAACCAATTCAGGGTAAACCAGGTAAATGAAAAAGCTGACTCCTTATCGCTCAAAATATCCAACCTCAGCGATGGCAACTACAATGCATCATATTCTTACGAAGTATCAAAAGGTTATCAATCACCTTTCCATTTCTATTTCAGCGGAAATTATTTTGTACCTCCGTTTGTTACCTCGGGATATATGAGCGAGCAGTCCTTTGCCAGACCGCCGGTGAATTTTGTCTTTCCGGTGGGCACCGAAGAAAAGATTTTCTTCACAACTACCCATATATTGAGCAACGAAGCCAATATCGGCCGCCGGCAAAATGATACAATAAAAAATGTTACGCTCTTTGCCAATTACCTTTCCTACGACGATGGCACTGCAGAAGCCGGTTATGGACTATCTCCCAATGGCGCTCAGTTTGCCTATAAATTTAAACTTAACCGGCCTGATTCTCTGCTGGCTGTTCAGATGTACTTTAACCAGACCATTACAGGCGGCAATGTAAAGAGTTTCTATCTTAATGTCTGGAACGACTTTTTTGGCGAGCCGGGAGAGATCATTTATTCAAAGTTTGGTTACGAGCCCGTTTTTGAAGACAGTCTGAATATGTTCACAACCTACAAACTCGACAGTACTATAAAAATAGAGCCTGGAAGATTCCCGAATCTGATTTTTTATGTCGGTTGGAGGCAAACTACTTCCGACAACCTGAATATTGGCTTCGATTTTAATAATGATGCATCTGAAAACTCTTTTTACAGAACTTTTGGCGGTTGGTCTCAGAGTTTATACAAAGGAGCTGTGATGATGCGCCCGGTTCTTGGCAAAATAAAGGTGGTTGGTTTACAGGAAAACATAGCAGGTAAAGCAATAAATATCTATCCAAATCCCTGTAATACAGGCAACATTGCCATTGAATTACCCGAAAACACGTCAGACACCGGGCTGGTATTGCAAATATCCTCATCCAATGGACAAATGGTTTCCAGTATGCCATATACCAGAGATGCGGATGTTTCTCACCTTAATCCCGGCTTTTATATAGTCAAGGTCTTATCACGAGAAGGTGTAATCAGAGGCTACAGCAAACTGATAATAAATCGTTAAGTAAGCGATGTCAGAACCGAATGATTATTTGCCTGACATGTATGAGTCGCCTGAGTTTACCGACGACGAAAATGTTGACAATGAGCTTTATGAGCACCACCGCATTGTAGCTGACCGGGGTCAGAGCCTGCTCAGGATCGACAAGTTCCTGATGATGCGAATCGAGAACGCTTCGCGCAATAAAATACAACAGGCAGCCAAAGCTGGTTGTATTCTGGTGAACGGAAACGCCGTAAAACAAAACTACAAAGTAAAGCCTCTCGATGTTATTTCGGTAGTAATGGCACAACCGCCGCGCGACACCGAAGTCCTGCCCGAAGAAATTCCGTTGAATATTGTTTACGAAGATGAACATATCCTGGTAATTAATAAGGAAGCAGGAATGGTAGTTCACCCAGGTTATGCTAACTTTGAAGGCACCATGCTCAATGCTCTGGTCTGGCATATAAGAAAAGCCCCGGGTGCTGCAGCCGATGCCATGCCATTATTGGTTCACCGGATTGACAAAGACACTTCAGGCATTATTCTCGTTGCCAAAACCGAAGAAGCTCAAACCCGGCTTGCCCGCGATTTCTTTGATCATACCATCAAACGAACCTACCAGGCAGTTGTTTGGGGTACACCCAAAAACAGCGAAGGTACAATTACAGGCCATGTAGGACGAAACCCGGCTAACCGACTGGTTATGACTGTTTTTACTGATGGAAGTCAGGGAAAACATGCGGTGACGCATTATAAAATTCTGCGAAGTTTTGATTACGTAAGCCTGATTGAATGTCGTTTAGAAACCGGGCGCACACATCAGATCAGAGCACATATGAAACATCTGGGTCATCCGCTGTTCAGCGATGAGAAATATGGTGGCTCTCAAATTCTGAAAGGCACTACTTCCGGCTCTTATAAAAAATTTGTAGAAAACTGCTTTGAAGTTTGTCCCCGACAGGCGCTTCATGCCAAATCGCTTGGGTTTAACCACCCTGTTACCGGTATAGAAATGTTTTTCGACTCAGAATTACCCGAAGATATGCAGGCTTTAATAAGTCGGTGGGAAAAATTTCTTGAAGGCAGGGCAAAGTAAACAGTGGTTGCAAAACTACTCCATATCATTTCTTTACAGCGAGCCAAATCCATAATACTGAATTATTAACCTGCACCAGCAGGATACCGTTTATCCAAACAAGCAGTTTTTGATTATTTTTGCAGGTAACTGTAAGATTAACTCTTGAGACGTACACTTTCCATATTGCTGCTGCTTGCATTGACGCTGAACTCTGCAACTTATTTTCTGTATTTCAAATACAGACAGAATATAGTACGTAAACAAATGAAATTAAAAATTAAAGCTGGTGTCCCGGAAGATGAATTAAAAATTATCATTTTCAGCCAATCCAATGCCCGGGAATTTTCCTGGATACACAGCAGGGAGTTTCGCTACAAAGGTACCATGTACGATATTGTTTATGAAACTAAAGATAATTCAGGAAGCAGGGTTCTTCATTGTGTAACCGACCATCAGGAAACTGTACTTTTTGCTAACCTTTCAAAACTTGTAAAACAAACTACTGAAGGGCATTCTTCTCATAATACTGCACAAAAGCTCCTTAATCAGTTTTATGGGGGATTATTCCCGCCACCGTCTATACTATCTGTTGCAAAGCTGTATCCTTTTGAAAATGAAATCAATTCAACAACATTTGGTAATATTTCAGAACCTTTTCTAAAACGCATCTCCCCTCCTCCCAAAACCATCTGATTGCATTACTATTCAAATCAAACAGATGTTTATTAACAAAAAAAATATGACAATAAGATACATTGTTGCACTGATTGCTATTGCATCAGGCCTGGCAACACATGCTCAAAAAATTACAGTTGCCGACCGTACAACTGGTTTGCCTGTTGCCAATGTAACCATTACATCTGAGCAACCCAGGGCATCGGCTACTACCAATCAGCGGGGAGAAGCTGATCTTGCAGAGTTTAACAATTCCCAGAAAATTGTTTTCAGGCATGTAAGTTATCAAACACGGGTTTTATCATTTACCGAAGTACAAAATCTAAACTACTTTATAGACCTGCAGGTTTCGCGAATAACACTTGGTGAGGTAATTATTTCGGCAAACCGGTGGGAGCAGAATGAAAGAGAAGTCCCGCAAAGGGTTGAAAAGATGAACATGCAACAAATTGCATTTTCCAACCCTCAAACCAGTGCCGACCTGCTCGGCAGCGGCGGATATGCTTACATTCAGAAAAGCCAGCTGGCTGGTGGTTCGCCAATATTGAGAGGTTTTGCCACCAACAGGGTAATGCTGGTGGTGGATGGAGTAAGGATGAACAATGCCATCTTCAGAACAGGAAACCTGCAGAATGTGATTTCAATTGATGCTGCATCTGTTGAAAACAGCGAAATTCTTTTCGGGCCGGGCGCTGTGATGTATGGCAGCGATGCTATTGGTGGAGTTATGGATTTTCATTCGCTCAGGCCTTCATTTTCAGGAGATAAAAAGCTGGTTGCCAGTGGAAATGCCTTTCTCAGATATTCATCAGCCAACAATGAAAACACAGGCCATGTGGATGTGAATGTTGGATTGAAGAAATGGGCATTTTTAACCAGTTATACATTTTCTGACTTTAACGACCTGAAAGCCGGATCAAAAGGAAACGAATACTTCCTCCGCCCAAATTATCAAAAAACTGTGAATGGCGAAGATACAGAGGTCTTAAACGAAGACCCTCAGGTACAGGTAGCATCCGGTTACCGGCAACTTAACTTCCTGCAAAAAATCAGTTTTAAACCAGCCACTCATATTGATCTGGATTATGGTTTCTACTATTCAGAAACCTCCGAAGCACCGCGTTATGACAGATTAACCCTTACCGGGAATGATGGCAAGCTGATTAATGCAGAATGGTATTACGGACCCCAAAAGTGGATGATGAACAGACTTTCGGCTACGCTCAGGAAAAACAAAGGCTTTTACGATCAATTCAGAATACTGGCAGCTCATCAGTTATATGAAGAAAGCAGGCACGATCGTAAAATGAATAATTCCAGGCTGAGAAATCAATATGAAAAAGTGAATGCTTTGTCGCTCAACCTTGATCTCGACAAGAAAGTAAGTGACAAACTTTCGTTGTTTTATGGAGCCGAAGCAGTGCACAACACCATAAGTTCCGAAGCCGACAGGCTCAATATAAAAACGGGCGAAATATCAGCTACCAACACACGTTATCCCGATGGCTCCACCTGGGCATCGTATGCTGCTTATATCACATCGAGGTATAACCTCAATCCTGAAGTTGTAGTAAATACCGGCCTGAGATTCAGCCAGGTAAACATGCAGGCCAGTTTCGACACAAGTGCATTTCCGTTTCCATTCACTGAAGCAGAAGTGAGCAATGGAGCACTTAACGGAAGTGCAGGCATTACCTTCAGCCCCACTGAAAAGCAGAAATATTACCTTAACCTTTCAACCGGATTCCGCTCTCCCAACCTTGAGGATCTTGGAA
>JANJXJ010000154.1 GCA_024709105.1 Lentimicrobium sp.
ACCATCACCGGTAAAAACCTTCATGTCATCTATAAATAATGTATGGGTAACGCCATCGGTTTCATTTTGAGCAAAGCCAATGGTTTTGATACGGGTGAAATCAACAGGATCTCCAAAATCAAGAAACAGGCTCATGGGAACAGCAACCCGGGTCCAGATGCCGGGCAGCAAATCGGAGCACCAGGCTGAGAAGATGTGTTTGGTAGTTTTGGTATTTGAAACATCTTCCATAAAGATCCTCGGCAGCAACGAATTGCTCAGGCCTTCAACAGAGTGGAGCCAGAACGTTAATGTATCGGTGTTGCTTATGTTTTTTTCGGTCCAGTTTAAGCCGGCAGCAATGGCTACCCAGTCGCCTCCGGTTACCGATTTCCACTTCAGTCTCAGGCTGTTGGTGCCCTGCTGGGCAGGAGTAACACTTTCAACCGGAAACCTTCGCAAATCATTGCCCTTGCGCTCCAGTTCACTGGGACCAGTAAGTTCCATCCAGCTGAAATCATATAAATCATTGGCCGGACTATCCTGGAAATAAAGGTAGGTCTGTGCACCAACCGGCAAAGCCATACTGCTGAAATACAGCAATATGGCCAATGCGAAAAGTTTCTGGTTGAAGGTTTTTATCATAATGGGGATTATTTTCTGATTTGACTGCCTTTTACAGCGTAGAAGAAGATGTAGAGGTAACAAATTGCCGGAACAATAAAGGCCCAGGTGTATCCAAAATTATCGGCAACACTACCCATAACAGGAGGTATGATGGCACCGCCAAAAATGAGTGTATTTATGATTCCTGAAGCGGTGCTGAGTTCGCCCGAATCCAGATCCTTAACTGCAAGAGTAAAGATGTTGGGGAACATGATGGAGTTGAAAAGCCCGATGGAAACAACTGTCCACAACGCAATTTGTCCGGTTCCGAAAGTAGTTACCAGGTCAAGAATGGCGGCAACCAATGCAAATACTGCAAGTGTGCGGGCAGCTTTTCCTGTTCCGATCTGCATAATAAGGAAGTTAACCACTGCGATGCCAAGGAAAATACCGCCAATGTTCCAGTTCCATCCGGTAACGAAAGAACCTGAAATCAGCGCGAGCAACAGTACAGGAACTGCATAAGTAATTTTCTTCGACAAGCTGATTCCCGAGAACATAAACGAACCAAAGAAACGGCCTACCATTGCACCTCCCCAGTAAATTGCGGCGTAGGTAGAAGCCATTTCAGCATCCATACCATTTGTGGATTCAAGATAGCTGATAATCAGACTTCCGTTTCCAACTTCGGCACCAACATAAAAGAAAATTGCAAGGGCTCCGAGCAGTACGTGGGGGTATTTCCATACACTCTTTTTCTCGGTGGACTCTGTCTTGGCAATTTCCGGAAGTTTTATGGTCATAATCAGAAGCGCAATAATGACAATAATTACGCTCATAATTACAAATGGCATCTGTACAGTTTCGGCTTTGGCTGCAGCATCCAGCATTTCGGATGCGCCTGAAAAAATAAGAACAGAGATAAGCCAGGGAGCTACCATGGTGGCAATTGAGTTTAATGCCTGAGTAAGATTGAGGCGGCTGGATGCAGTATCCTCAGGGCCGAGTGCAGTTACATAAGGATTGGCTGCTGTTTGCAGAAAAACAACACCTGCGGCAAGAATAAATGTTGACAACAGAAATAACGGGAATGATGGTATACTTGATGACGGATAGAAAAGTAATCCGCCGGCAGCCATCAAAAGCAACCCGATGATAAGAGCACGTTTGTACCCGATTTTTTTGATGTAAAGGCCAATGGGAATTGAAATGAGAGCATAAGTGATGAAAAATGCAAAATTCAGCATCTGAGCTTCAAACTCGCTCAGGGCAAAAATGTCTTTTACCTTGGCGCTCAACGTGATGATAAACGTGGTTGCAAAGCCGAAAATGAAAAAAATGGAGCCGATCACCGACATGCCCACTTTAAAGCTGTTGTCTTGTTTACTCATTTGTTTTTGGTTTTTAAAAAGTTTTATTTGTGTTTCCCTCCTTCTTTGATGGCAAGGACTGCCTTCAAAGTTCAATCCATAAAATTAGCAAAAATCCTTCAATGTTAAACACACTGTCATTTATTCCTGCAGTGCTGAAAATATGGGGCAAAAGCCTGATTTAATCTTTTTTTCTGATATCCTGAATGCGTAAAATCGTAGTTTGTGTATTAATTACACTATGTTTGTGTAAATCATACACTAACAAGGCGTAAAATTAGATTAAGTAAATGTAAAATGCAAACGATTACGAAAAAAGTTTTCTCATCATTAATAAGTGAGAATTAATGTAAATCCAATCAGTCTGCTTATTGAAATACAAGTATTTAAACAGCAGCTGGATATTTTTTTCTTTCAGTTAAAATGTTCTGTAAATTATAGCAGGATATAAGTGGGGCCGTTTCAAAAGGTTAAATTTGGAGCGGAATTACAACCGAACCACACCGGGCGGTTCGGTTGTAAATACTCCGTTTAATATTATTCCTGAGACAACCCCATATCTGGCTTTTGAATCAACCCGGATTTATCAGATGAGATTTCTAATCCAGTGTTATGTCTTCGTATTTAGGATATTTAACCGAATAACTGAAGTTCAGTTCTTTTTTCTCACCAGCCTGTAAATCAAGTGTCCAGGTAATTTTGCCATTATATGAATTGACTTTGGCATCGGGAGCGCCCAATTGCTCAATCAGAACTGATTTTCTTTCCGACAAGGGATACTGATCCTGAACAAGCATTTTTACAGGTATACTTTTGTTGTTTTTGACTGTAATTTTCCAGCCGGCAACTTCACGAATGTTATTGCCAATAATTTTTTTGTCGAATTTTTCTTTATCCCCTTCGCGGCTGATAAATATACTTTTATCGCGCCCCAGAGAAATACTGAGGGTATCGCCCGAAAAATCGGTATTTAGTTGTGTTTCGCCGACAAATGTTCCCTGATAATAAATTCCTGCTTTACCGGGCAGAAGATTTAATTCATTCCAGTTGGTAAGTTCTGCAGTAAGAAATACATCGCCCGAAAGTTTTGGAATGGCATGATAAATATAATCAACAGGAATGGCCGACTCTTTTATTCTGATGGCGTAATCCTGCCCGTCAGAGGGCACTGAATAAGGAATTTCAATGGTGTATTCAAGATTGGCTATTTCTGTTCGCAGTGTGTTGGAAATAAGGTCATTGGTTACAACCTCCCGGGATGGTTTGTAATTGTGGGTTTTTGAGGTTGAGACACCTCCTACTCTTGTAGCTACTATACCTGTTCGATCTGGAGCCTCAGATCTTCCAACCAATGTACCATCTTTACTAATTAAAGGTACTTTGTAGTCTGCAACTTCAAGACTTTCAATATTAATAACAGTTTCCTCAAGATAGATATCATTAAAGGAAGTTTTTCCTGAGCTAATTACAATGTTTGAAACCATAACTGGTTTGTACCCAACAAAACTTGCTTTAAGATCATAACGGCCGGAAGCAACCGGTTTAATTGTATAATTGCCCTCAAAATCTGAAGTAGTTCCTGCAATTTGCCTGTTGTTTGATTCAAGTGTAATAGTAACAAAAGGAATAGGTTCTTTGGTTGTTTTGTCGAGTATTCTGCCTTTCAGCGCTCCGTCGTTTGAATTTTGTTCATCAGGCTTTTGGTTATAGTTTGTTCTTCCAAGGTACCAGGCGTCGAGTTGAGGAATTTCTCCGCTCAGCGCAGGGTTTGAGGTTGAAAGTTTAATTTTTATATTGGTCCAGTCTTCGCCTGACGATTGAAACACATTGGCATTGTAAACCACCGATAGCGGGTTGCTGATATCTCTTACCCTGAAATCATAAAACGGAGTCCAGCCGGCAGAAGGAATGTAATAGCTCAGCGACAACTTGCTGCTGACGTCCTTCTCACTTTCAACCAGAACCATAATTTTACTCTGTGCTTTCTGTTTTTCAGAGGAAATGCGGTTCAGCTTGATGTAGAGTTCTTTGAGGCTGTTGCTTTCTGTTTCTATGTCGCCCGATAGTTTTAGTTTTTCAAGACGTATCTCATTGAACCGTTGCCGGTAAAAATCTGCTGCCAGTTTTATTTCGGCAACGGATTTCACTGTTTCTGAACTGCCAAGCATGCTGTTGTCGAGCAGCACTTTTTCCTCAATATCAAAAACGCTTAACCTGGTTTTTATGTTCCTGATGTTTTCTTCGTGAAATTTGATAGTGGCTTCTATTTCTTTTTCTTCTTTGCCTTTTACAGAGGATGATGGAACTTCGGCCTGGTGTTTTACTGATAAAATTTTGCTGTTGGTAAGCCCGCCAACTTGTATGCTGTTTGCATTCAGTTCGTAAGGTAATTTGTCGAAGATAAGCAGAGATTTGCCGGGCTTAAGTTTAATGGTTGCACTGCGGCTTATTTGAGCGCCACTGTAAAATACTGTTGCATCGGTAATAACTGATCTGGGTCTTAACGTATCGGTGCTTTGTCCTGAACCGTTTAATGCGGCAAAAAGTGAGAGCAGTAAAATGATTTTTTTCATGGAATTTTGATGTTTTAATGGTTAAATGTGCCAATAAATGATCACACCTGATAAGTTGTGTATTGGAAAAGAAATATTCAGCAATAGCATTTCCGGATTTTTCTGCTTAAAAAGTGAGCCGGATTGCGCTGTGTAAATGTATGACAAAATTATTTCTGCATCAATGGTTTTAAAATGATTTTAGAAGTTTTGAAACGCGAAGCTGATGCGCAGCCTGAAATAATCGGAATGATAATCTTTCAATTTTGCTAAAGGTTAGCTCCATTATATTCATAATGTCCGATAATTGTAAAATCGAAAAGGCAGTCTTCCAGAACCTGGCCTGCACCAATGTTGTGAATAATCATGTATCTGTTCTGGTTTGTGGCTTTTTTGCCTGAAACAATTCCAATATGGGTTTGGCCCGATGCCAGCCGCCAGCAAACGATATGGCCTGGTTTGTAATCAGTTGCATTTTTACTTCCGGGCAGTTTTATACCTTTTCTGCCAAAAAAGACCATTAGGTTGGGTACCCTGCGGTGGTCAATATTTCTGTCGGGTCTTGAAAGTCCCCAGATGGAAGGGTACAACTTAAAGTTAGCCTTCATGTCCTGATGTACTTCTTTCTGCAAATCAATTCCCATTTTTCGGTAAGCCCTAATGATAACATCCGTGCACACACCTTTGTCAGCCGGCACATCGCCCATGGGATAAGGAATTTTAAAATATGAAGGGTCATACACTACACGATCTTTAGTGAGGGTATATGCAGAGTCGGCCAGGCGCTTCAGGATATTATGCTGTTGCTGGGCCGGCAATAAATTAATTGAAAATGAAAAAATCAGTACGAGCAGTAAATGTTTCATAATCAATCGGATAAAATTATCTTAGAGGGTATGTGGTTCCCATCCCGGCTTATAGGGAAAAGATAAAAGTTTAATAAAGGTGAGAAAGTAGTTCAGGAATTGCTGATTTTCATAGCAATTAAACTCCGTAAGCCCTTTCGTTTTTACCCTCAATGTAATTGATAAACGATTTATTTACCACTTTATTACCGCCCGGGGTAGGGTAGTTGCCTGTAAAATACCAGTCGCCGCTATGGTTTGGGATGGCAGTATGCAGATCTTCAATAGTTTGGTATACAACTTCCACCTCAGCTTTGCAATCGGCAGGAGTAACCAGTTGACTGATTTTCGCTGAAATTTGTGCAGCTGTAAATGGCCTGTAGATTTCCTTAACGTAATTAACAACCTCTTCTTTTGGCAGATTTTCCTGAGCTTTGCACTTCAGGTAAACTTCGTTGATTACGTGGGTCATTTTGTGTTCTTTCAGCAGTTCAATAGCTGCATTAAAAGCCACAAAATCGCCCAGTTTGGTCATGTCGATGCCATAACAGTCGGGGTATCTGATCTGCGGAGCTGAAGACGCCACCACAATCTTTTTAGGGCCCAGCCTGTCTAGAATGCGGATGATGCTTTTTTTAAGGGTGGTTCCTCTCACGATGGAGTCATCGAGAACTACCAGGCTGTCTGTACCTGCATTAACAATGCCGTAAGTAACATCGTACACGTGAGCGACAAGGTCGTCGCGGGCATTGTCCTGGGTAATGAAAGTGCGAAGTTTTATGTCCTTAACGGCAACTTTTTCAACGCGTGGTTTCAGGTTAAATATTTCTTCGAGGCGTCCGGGGGTTAAATTGGAGCCTTCCTTGACAATAAGATCCTTTTTTATGCTGTCGCAGAAGTTGCCCAGCTCTTCAACAAGCCCGTAAAATGCAACGGCAGCAGTATTTGGGATATATGAAAATACAGTAGTTTTCAGATTATGGTTTACTGCTCTGAGGATTGCAGGGGTGAGCATTTTACCAAGTTTTTTTCGTTCCTGGTAAATATCGGTATCTGTACCGCGGCTGAAATATATTCTTTCAAACGAGCAGGCTGCAATTTTGTTTGGTTCAAGTATCTGATGCAGGCTAACGGTTCCGTCTTTTTCAACAATCAGAGCCTGTCCGGGTAAAAGTTCTTTCACCTGAGAATGGTGAATGTTAAGTGCTGTTTGAATTACAGGCCTTTCGGAAGCAGCAACAACAACATCGTCGTCGTAATAATAAAACGCAGGTCTTATTCCAGATGGGTCTCTGAAAACAAAGGAATCGCCATGTCCGAAAAGTCCTGAAATGGCATAACCGCCATCCCAGTTTACTGAAGCACGCTTTAAAATATCCGGAACATCAAGTGCTTTGGCAATTTTTGCGGTGATTTCTTTTTTCGAAAAGCCTTCGGCCTTGAATTTTGAATAAAGGCGTTCGTTTTCTTCGTCAAGGAAATGGCCTATTTTTTCGAGAATAGTGATGGTATCTGAAGTTTCCACCGGATATTGACCCAATTCGAGCAATCTTTTAAAAAGCTCATCTACATTGGTCATGTTGAAATTGCCGGCAAGCACCAGATTCCTGGTCATCCAGTTGTTGGCACGAATTACAGGATGCAGATTCTGAACGTTATTTTTACCAAAGGTGCCATATCTGAGATGCCCCAGAAACAGTTCTCCGGTAAAACCGGTATTGTGTTTGAGCCAGTTAACATCGAGTCGTCTTTCTTTTTGGTCGTTAACAGCTGTATTTATCTCATCGTACGCCCATCTGAAAACATCGGCAATGGGAGTGTTTGAATTGGATCTGTGTCTGTTGATGTATTTGGTTCCGGGTCGCGGGTCAAATTTGATACAGGCAATACCAGCGCCATCCTGCCCGCGGTTGTGCTGCTTCTCCATCAAAAGATGGAGCTTGTTTAGTCCCCAGGTTGAGGTGCCGTAGCGGTTCAGGTAATATTCCAGCGGTTTAAGAAGTCTTACCATGGCTATGCCACACTCATGTTTAATTTGCTCGCTCATTCGGGAATATTTTAATTTTTGATTCCACTCACTTTTGGCTGTTCATTCTCTGGCTAAAGAGCCATCCTCCTGCAAACCTGCAAAATACTGTATTCGCTGAATAAAATCAGGGAATCAGCTTCTGTAAAAAATCATGTACATTTGCCTGCCGATTGTTTTTCAAAAAAACATCGCTAAGGAAGTGCAAAAATACATATTTATGCCGCCCGTCATAAATAAATTCAATTCCGGCGAATGGGATAACGGGCAAAAAGTTAGTAAAAACTTTAAATCAGAGACTTAAATTATGACCTTAAAAAAAGGTGTAACTATAAGAGAAGCAACAATTCTGGACCGTGATTTTTTGGTGGAATGCCAGATTAACATGGCTGATGAAACCGAAAATCTGGCTCTGGATTTCCTCACAGTTCAGATGGGAGTTGAAGCAGTGATGAGCGATTCTTCGCGCGGATTTTATATTATTGCAGAAGTTGAGGGGAATCTGGCCGGCTGTCTTATGGTAACTCCCGAGTGGAGTGACTGGCGCAACCGCTGGGTTTGGTGGCTGCAGTCGGTTTATGTGTTGCCGCACTTCAGGCAAAACGGAATTTTCGGCACGATGTATGATTATGTAAAGAACAAGGTTCTGGAAAACAATCAGGTGGCAGGCATCAGGCTTTATGTTGACAAAAGCAACCAAAGGGCTCAAATGGTTTATGAGAGGTCAGGGATGGACGGCGGGCATTACACAACCTACGAATGGATGAAGTCAAACAATTAACATTGCACTCACTTAAAATGCCAAACATATGAAAATCAATCTTCTTACCCTTATTTTTGTGTTTACGGCCGCTTTAGTTTCAGGCCAAAGGCCACAGCGCTGCGATGTGCCCTTGTCAGAAAATGTATTCAGACAAAAGCAGAGGTCAGTTACCTTGCAACCCACCGAAGACCTGCGACTTAAGGTAGCCATAGCCATAGCTTCCAACAATTGCCTTTCAGTGGATCAGGTAAAGAAAATAGCTTCTCAGTTTCTGGATGACTACAGCAGGCTTGACTTTGCCAAAGCTGCCTGGTTCAATACCGTTGACAAGGAAAATTTTTACTTCGTTTACGATGAGTTTGCTTATTTTTCAACTGTTTTTATGCTTCACGATTATATTCTGAGTGTGGAAACCAGGCCAACCGATTACCTGCCGCCGTATGAACCACCGGTTACGCTGAATTTTCCGGCCCTCGACTATCCTGCATACGAAAATTACCGTGGACCTTCCAACTGCAATTACCCCATACGGGAAGATGATTTTCTGCAATTGGCTGCGCAGGTTTCGGCAAATAATTCAGAATCAAACCGTTTGCTATTACTCACTCAAATTGCTCAAAACAATTGTTTAAGCACAGCTCAGGCAATGAAGTTATCTTCCATGCTGCAATCGGAGCCCAATCGCCTTACTTTTTTCCGCACGGCAATTCTTTCGGTATTTGATCTTGGAAATCTGCCCTTCGGAGCCCAGATGTTTGCACACATTCCCAACCGCTCAGCTTATAATGAAATGATCAGCAGGCCTGTGCCGATACCTCAGCCCGTTGAGGAGGTGGAATGTTTTGTACCTGCCGCAGAGTTTTCCCAGGCTCTTGAATCCATCAAAAAGGAGAGCTTTAACAGCACAAAGCTTACTTTAGCCAAACAAATTCTCAGGAGTAAAAAGTGCTTTACAGTAAGTCAGGTAAAAGAAATTGCAAGGCTATTCAGTTTTGATGACTCACGCCTCGAAATCGCCAAATATGCATGGGATTATACCATAGACAGGGATAATTATTATCAGGTGGCTGATGTATTTACTTTCAGCAGCAATAAGGAGAACCTGATGAAGTTTCTGGAAGGGAAATAGAATCATGATAAAATAAAAACGGGCGGATTTAATGTAAAATCCGCCCGTTTGCATTTCAGATCTTTAAAAGACAGGTTAATTCAGCGTTTTAGTTTTTAAGAGCGGAGCAAAAAAATACCATCAAAATTACTTTCAAGGCTGAAAAACAGAAATCAGTGGTTATACACCTGATTTTCCTGCTCGGCTACTCTTATAAAAGTGGTTCTTTTGCTAAGTTCCTTAAGTTGTGAAGCTCCCACATAGGTGCAGGTGCTTCGCAAACCTCCCAGAATATCGGCTACTGTATTTTCAACCTGGCCTCTGTAGGGGACTTCAACGGTTTTTCCTTCGCTGGCGCGGTAATCAGCCACTCCGCCTACATGTTTTTCCATGGCAGTTGCTGAGCTCATGCCATAAAACTGCCTGAATTTTCGGCCATTCTTTTCAATCAGTTCGCCACCGCTTTCGTCGTGTCCGGCAAGCATACCGCCCAGCATCACAAAATCGGCTCCGGCACCAAATGCCTTGGCCACATCGCCGGGTGTGGTGCAGCCACCGTCGCTGATAATCAGGCCTCCCAGCCCATGTGCGGCATCGGCACATTCAATGATGGCCGACAACTGAGGATAACCCACTCCGGTTTTTACCCTGGTAGTACAAACCGAGCCGGGGCCGATACCTACTTTGATTATGTCGGCACCTGACAACAACAATTCTTCCACCATTTCGCCGGTTACCACGTTTCCGGCAATGATAATTTTATCGTGAAATTTTTTGCGTGCCTGTTTAACAAATGCCACAAAATGTTCGGAATAACCATTGGCAACATCAATACAAAGAAACCGGAGCCGGGGATGGGCCTCAAATATTTGTGTAAGTTTGTTCATGTCGGCATTGCTTGTGCCGGTGCTTACTGCAATAAAATCTTCGATTCCTTCAGAAGCATTATTCATAAATTCATCCCATTCCTGTATACTGTAATGTTTGTGAATGGCAGTAAACAGTTTTAATTTATGCAGGGCTGCGGCCATTTCAAAAGTTCCTACAGTATCCATATTGGCAGCCATAACAGGAATGCCGGTCCATTCGGTTTTGGTGTGCAGCAGCCTGAAGGTACGTTCAAGCTTAACCAACGACCTGCTTTTCAGGGTGGAGCGCTTAGGCCTGAACATCACATCCTTAAAACCCAGCTTTATTTCGTATTCTATCCTCATATTTTTTCTTGCAAAGATAAAACACTGCAATTTATTTTATAATTAAAATAGTTGTGACGTAAACAATGCAACAGGAGAGGGTATTCTCAAATATAAATGTTGCACTACATTGGTTGTTTGCCAAAAGTTGCACAAGCTTAATTCAGTCTGAAGGGATATTTACCATAACAACGAAATCCCGGTCAAGAGAGTCTTGCATTTATACTTACTCAAATTCGGACATCTGTAAAACTTAATACAGGTTTGATTGTTTAAATTATCCTTGTAAAAATTAAACAGACTGAAGCTTGCAATTGTCATTTACATTCGTTTGTATATAGATAAAAATCAGCAGTTTAATTTTTGTCAAAAGCTAAAAAGTAAATTTCAATAATAATGAAGTCCTACCAGTTTCTCATTTTTTTCAGCATTGTGATGCTGATCTATGCCTCGGTAAACTATTATATTTACTCCAGAGCCATGCAGGCCATACCTGCCGACAGCAACTTCAGGAGCTGGTTCCGCTGGGGCTTCCTACTCCTTGCTTCTTCATATGTGGCCGGAAGATTTCTCGAAAGAGCCTATCTCTCCGTTTTCAGTGATGTGCTTACCTGGGTGGGTGTATTTTGGCTGGCTGTAATGCTTTACGGATTCCTGATGGTGGTTTTGGTTGATCTCGTGCGGTTGACCGATTATTTTACAGGAGTTCTTCCCGAAGTTATGCACACCGTAAAATTCAAACAAAATGCTTTTTTTGTTTCCTCTGTGCTCATTATTCTGGTGGTTATTGGCGGACATATCAATGCAATTACACCACGCACCACAACCTTGGATATTGAAATTGATAAAACTGCAGGCGACCTTAAGCAGCTGAACATAGCCATGGCTTCAGACATTCACATGGGAACGCTGATCGGGCCAAGACGGACCTCAAAATTGGTTGACAGTATCAACAGCCTGAATCCTGATATTATTTTATTTGCCGGTGATATTGTTGATGAAGACCTGGCACCTGTGATCAGGCAGAACCTTGGCGAAGCGCTGAAAAAACTAAAGGCTCCATTGGGTGTTTACGGAATTACCGGAAATCATGAGTACATTGGAGGAGCCGAAGCTGCTGTTAAATATCTGGAAGCACACGGGATTGTTATGCTGCGGGATAGCGTGCTCAAAATATCGGATGCATTTTATGTGGCTGGCCGCGAAGACCGTGAAAAGTCACGCTTCAGCGGGAAGAACAGAAAGGAAGTGTCTGAATTGCTTGCAAATGTGGATAAAAGCCTTCCCATTATTTTACTTGACCACCAGCCCTATTCTCTTGAAAAGGCAAGTGAAGCCGGGGTTGATTTGCAACTCTCGGGACATACCCACCACGGGCAGCTCTGGCCACTCAATTATATTACCTCTGCAATTTATGAGGTTAGTATGGGCCATAAACAAAAAGGGAAATCACATTTTTATGTATCACCCGGCTTTGGAGGCTGGGGACCTCCTGTGCGCACCGGGCATCGTCCCGAAATAGTAAATATCAGGCTAAGGTTCAGATAACGCTTTTTTACTTCGGGGGATTTTCTATTTTTGCCTTTTAATATGAACTGTTTATGGCAAAAAAGAGTAAGTTTCCGCACACATACGTTATCATTTTTTATCTGATTCTTTTTTCAGCATTTCTCACCTGGGTTTTGCCCGGTGGCAGATTTGAACGTACTGTAGTTGAAGTGAATGGCAGTCAGCGCGAAATTATTGCCAGCGATTCATTTACCTACACCGAAAGTCAGCCACAAACCTGGCAGGTGTTTTCAGCTTTCTTTGATGGGTTTGTTGACAAAGCCGATATTATTGTTTTTATACTCATGATTGGTGGTGCTTTCTGGATTATGAATCACAGCAAAGCCATTGATGTTGGTATTTTGTCTTTTCTGTCAAAAGCCCGGCGCCTGGAGAATAACAAAAGTGTACGAAAACTTGGGGTAGACAACATCATTGTTACACTTATTATCCTGTTGTTCAGCATTTTTGGGGCAACATTCGGCATGAGCGAGGAAACCATTGCCTTTGTCATCATTTTTGTTCCATTGGCCATTAGTATGGGCTACGATTCTATAACCGGCCTGTTTATGTGTTATGTGGCTGCATCGTTGGGTTTTGCCGGTGCGCTGCTCAATCCGTTTACTATTGGTATTGCACAGGGATTGTCTGATTTGCCTTTGTTCTCGGGTATTGAATACCGGTTTTTCTGCTGGATTATAATCAATGTGGTAGGCATAGCCTATATCTTGAGGTATATGAAACGCATAAAAAAAGATCCTTCAAGATCGCCGGTTTACGAAGAAGATGCATACTGGCGGAGCCGGCAGGAAGAGGCAGGAGATAAGGTTGATTTTACAACCCCTGTTTCGGCCTGGATCAGCTGGATATTTATCACCGGAGTATTTACCTGGAGTGCATTTGCACTTACTTACACAAAACTTACAGTGGGTAATGCTTCAGTAGAATGGCCTGTTTTCCCGGTACTTGCAGTAGTTTTTGCAATCGGTGGATTCTTCTCACTGAGAAAATCAGCTCATTTTTTTATTCTGCACATGCTCTCATTTACCATTCTGATGCTCATTGTTGGAGTAATGGGCTATGGCTGGTATGTGATGGAAATTGCCACTCTTTTTATGGCTTTGGGGATTTTTTCGGGAATATCAATGAATTATTCACCCAATACAATTACCAAACTTTTTCTTGAAGGGGTAAAAGACATTATGGGTGCAGCCTTAGTAGTAGGTCTGGCCGGAGGAATAATTATAATTCTTAACAATGGCCAGATTATTGATACTTTGCTTCACAACATTTCGGGAGCAATGGCCGACATGGGCAAAATAGCTACTGTTGGCACCATGTACATCATGCAAACAGCCATCAATATTTTTATTCCTTCAGGCTCTGCCAAAGCGGCTCTTACTATGCCTATTATGTCGCAGTTTTCTGATTTGATAGGCCTTTCCAGGCAAGCCACAGTCATGGCTTTTCAGTTTGGTGATGGATTTACCAATATGATTACTCCTACTTCGGGGGTGCTGATTGGTGCCTTGGGAGTTGCTAAAATTCCTTTTAACAAATGGGTGAAATGGGTGACTCCGCTAATGATTATTCTGGTTATTCTTGGCTTTTTGCTTCTGATTCCCACAGTAACCATGCAATTGAATGGATTCTGATGGTATAAATTTAAGTATCGCTATTGTTTCCAGTCCTTTGGGAAATATTGAGCTATGCAGCTCTGAAGGATTCCTGACACGTTTGAAATTCACTGAACAACCATCATCCGGAACGCTGCCAGAGCCCCTGAAACCGGTCAAAGAAAAACTCGACGGATATTTCAGGGGAGAAAGAAAGAATTTTGAAATACCAATTTTACCAGAGGGTACTGAGTTTCAGAAAAGGGTTTGGGAAATTGTTTATGAAATTCCATTCGGGACAACCATTTCATACGGAGAAATCGCCGGCCGACTTGGGCTGAAAAATGGTGCCAGAGCTGTAGGATTGGCAAATGGAGCTAACCCGTTGGCCATAATAATTCCCTGCCACAGGGTGATTGGCTCAGATGGCAGGCTTACCGGATATGCAGGTGGGTTGTGGAGAAAAGAATGGCTGCTGAAAATGGAGATGGCTTCATCACTCAATTCGCTGGGTGGCCTTTTTGGTTGAAATTTTCCTTTTTTTGTTTCCAGTTTCTGTACGTAAGTGAACAATTGCACCTTCGAATTGGTTATTATTCGACTGCTCCTTCTTGTTGTGGCTTGATAATCAATACATTAATCACAATGGCACAATTTTGGGATAATCATTTTATGCCAATCTGATTGTGCAAAACCGAAACAAATCAATGAAGAAAAAAATGCTTGTTACTCTGATTGTAATTGTACTGGCAATTCCAGCCATCATGGTTCTTGCTTTGGCCTGGACCGGTTTTTTTAAAAATGCAGAAATTACCGAAAAGGAAATGGGACCCTATTTTATGGTTTACGAAGACCATACCGGCCCTTACAAAGGCACTGCAAAAATCATGGATCGTCTTTATTATCAGCTGCTGGAAGATGACAAAGTGGAAACATTCAGTGGGGTTGGAATATATTATGACAATCCGAAAGAAACTCCGAAAAATGAACTGCGCAGCAAAGCCGGCTGCATCATTGAACCTGCTGATGCAGAGAAAGTTAAACAATTGGGCAGTAAGTACAAAACTTTAGAAATCCCGCGTAAAAAGTACGTTACAGCCGAAATTCCTTTCAGGGGAGGTTTGTCGGTTTTTGCTGGCATTGTCAAGGTATACCCCGCAATTGCAGCGTACATGGAGAAAAAGGGTTATGGCAAGGTTCCTGCCATGGAAATCTATGACCATAACAAAACCATCATATACCTTTTTGAAATCAGTGAGTAAAGTCAGGTAAGTAAGCCCGCCTTTCCCAACTGTCAAAATCAACCTGAAAATTCACAAAACCATACTGCCATGAGAGAAGTTGTAATTTTGATTCCCGATGCGGAAACTGAACAAAACGTTGAAATTGAAGTGCGGGTTAACGGTAGAAAAAAAACCTGGCAATACCGCGTTGAACTTGTGAACTGGGAAGGAACCACTCCTGAACCCGGTGAAAGGTTTACAGTTTTGAAACACAGAATAGATTCCTACGATAAAGACTGGGAATTGGTAGAGATCGGAGCTCCCGACAGAGAAAATATTCCCCTGGTTTTCAGGAAAAAGCAGGAAAGAGAATCCTAAATGCTTCCTGTTATTCTGTAGCGCACAAAGTCTGTCATCAAAGGTAGGTCCCGGGGATCAACACCATTTTCGAGCAACAACCGGCGATCGGAGATAAATCCTTTTAGAAACGATTTTATATCACCCTTACGCAATTCTATACTTCGTATATAATTTGCGGCAGCCAGTTGTTTATCGCCGGTAATAAAAGCCACATGCCCCGAATTCATATAGTCGTAGGCGTTGGGTTCAAGCGATAATAGCTGATTGTAATACGTTTCGGCTTCAGTAACTTTGCCTAATACCAGCAAACACCAGGCAACCGGGCGCATGGCCCTGGCCGACCCGGGATCTGCAAATTCAATGCGATAGAAATAATCAAGGGCTTTTTCGGGCTGATTCAGGTTAAGATAACATGTGCCAATTGCTGCTGCAGTTTTAAGATTGTCTGGTTCAGACAGATCAAGTTCAAGATAGGTTTCAAGTGCAGCCCGGGTGTCATTCATTTTCAGCTGGCACTGAGCCACTTTGCCCAGCAACCAGGAACGATTGGTGTCAAAAAGGTCAGCTTTTCTGTAATTCTCAATGGCTTCGTGGTAGTTGCCTTTCTGCTGCTGGCAATAACCCGACTTTTCAAAAAGTTCAGCAAAGGCTTCGCCTTTATCCTCAAGAGTTTTGTAGATGATCAGTGCTTCTTCGTAGTGGTTGTTATCGAAATAGAACGAAGCAATATTTTTTAAGCTGTTTTTGTCGCTGAACAGAAGTTCAAATATTTGTGTATTATGCACATCAAGCGATAAGGAAAAGATATCTCCTATTTCGCTTTTAAGCGGATGCAGTTTAAAAAACCTGTAAAGATCCTGAATGTACTGAATGATAATGCGTTTGTTGCGAAGCCGGGGGTCGGTAATTTCTTCTCCGGCAAGTTCTTCCAATTGTTCGGCTTCGGCTCCGAACATCTGAACCATCAGGTTTTTCTGGGGTTCGGGCATATGCGAAAGATTCAGGATAAAAGAGAATTTATCTGAATTACACATATACACCGATCGTTCTATTCCTTCGGAGATGGTCTTTCTGAAGCTTTCAGTTTCATTTCGTAATGCACGTACCACCGAATAATGTTCCTTATAAAATGGCATAAACCAGTTGGGAAGTTCCTGGAAAAAAGGAAACGACTTGAGCATAGAAAATGCGCTCAGAAAAACATCGGCTCCTTCCAGTTGCATATTTGTCAACTCTTCTAGTTTCCTGACCAGGCCCGGTTGATTGTCGAAGTATTTTTCCCAGTCAGGATTTTTATCTTCGAATTCATCGGCGGTCATCAGTTTGTCAATATTCAGTTTTTTGCTGAGTTCTTCATTAAGTTTAATGACATCCGGAACTATTTCATCTCTGAATTTGCGTGTGATTTTTTCAGTGTCTTTGGCTCTGATAATCTGAATGATAGCAGCTTCGGATTCTGCGGCAAAGGCGGGATTGTCGCGCAACAAATTCAGTTGATCCATAATAACCGGGTAGAGCAGAATGCGATGGTCGTATAAGCTGATGGATATAAGTATTCCCACCAGTGCCCTTTGCGAAATGTTTGGATCGGAACTCAGGTAAAGGTTGTTGAGCAATTCCATTTTTCGGGCATCAAAACATCTGATCATGCCTAATGTAAGTGCACTTACCATCATTGACTTTTCGTACCAGGGAAGCGAGGAGCTTTGAAAAATTCTGGATACGGTTTTGGCATCGTCTTCACTTAATTTCTCAGTTAGCCAAAGCAATCCGAATGCCCTGAGCATAGCTTTACGATGTTGTATGGCGGTTTCGCTTTCGGTTTCATCGTCAAACAATACTGTGCTTCGCAGCATTTCATCCAGTTCATGGTCAAAAGAGAGACCCTGAAGGCTATCGGCCATATCTTCGTTATCGCGCCGCATTTCACGTTCCAGATCATGTTTCAAAGCATTGAGCCGCGAAAATGATGTTTTACTGTTCAGCTCCATGCGTAAGGAATCAGCCAGTTCATAAACCGAGACCAACAGGCGGTTGTAAATCAAGTCCCGCTTCGGATCAGGCGCTCCCTGTATTGTATAATTTAGCATACTGGCATAGGTAAACCTGAGCTCATCAAGCCTCGAAATATGGCCTTCAAGAGCAGTTGATGTAATTGAGGCAATTTTGTCGAGCGCATCCAGCACCCGTTGCTGCCTGAGCAATTCCAAAACTCTTTGATACCAGTCCTCTGTTTCGCGATAATTCATAGTGTGTCAATGATTTACTTCTATGCTTAAAATTTGCCTGTTCAGAATTTTGAAATATCAGCCCCGGGTATTTAAAATCTGAAAGTTGCAGTTTTTTAAGCAATTAACAATAAATGCTCAAAAATCGTGCTGTACCTATTTGGTCTGACAGATTTGCATATACCACTGTCCGGCAGCGAACACTCTGCCTTTCAAAAATGAACAATGAAATTTATAGTGAATATTTTTAGTTAGTTAAGATATTGATAATCAGATATGAATGTATTGTGGCATGATTCATGAAAACGTACTTAATCCAACTCAAACTGCTGCTATGTCATTGCTCTTAAACTATCTTAAGTCTGCCATCCGCAACATCTCCAGGCTAAGGATGCATTCGGTAATCAACATCACCGGATTAAGCATAGGTTTTACTGGTTTTATAATTATTATGCTGTATGTGAATGACGAAAAATCATATGACCGTCATCACAGCAACGCTGAAAGAATTTACAGGGTATTAAACATAAGTGATTTTGAGGGAGTAGCCGAACGCTCGGTAAGTTGTCCTGCGCCGCTTGGCCCGACAGTAATGCAGGAATATCCTCATTTGATTGCCAACATGACCAGGGTTTATAACGATTGGTCGGCAGAATATTTTGTAGAATCGGGCGAAAAAGGTTTCAGGGAAAAGCGGTTCTTTTTTGTTGATTCGACATTTACCTCTGTATTTGATGTAGAGTTTATTTCGGGTGAAAGCAGGCAGGCATTGGAAAAGCCTTTTACAGCTGTTCTTACGGAATCAACTGCCAGGAGGTATTTCGGGAATGATGATCCGATTGGAAAAGTTATAAAAATGGAAGGAAGAGTAAATCTCACAATCACAGCAGTTATTGCAGATACACCTCCTCAGTCTCACTTTTCGTATGATATTCTGGTTTCAATGTCAACCCTGAGAATGCTATGGGGAGGAAACATGCCCAAAACCTGGGTTTATAATCCATTCTGGACTTATTTATTATTGCAGCCCGGTGTTGATGCCGGAGAGCTTGATAAACAACTTCCGTCGTTTGTTCAAAAATATTTTTATGATGCAGAAAAGGATCATGTAACTCTTGGGCTTCAAGCGCTTACTGATATACATTTAAAATCGGATCTCGATTATGAAATTGAGCCAAACGGGAAAATAGGCTACGTTAGAATATTGATTTTTGTTGCTGCATTCATACTTTTAATAGCTGTAATCAATTATGTTAATCTTTCCACAGCATTTGCAATCAGGCGTTCCCGGGAGACAGCCATACGAAAGGTTTCGGGGGCTACCAAACTGCAGCTGGTAGTGCAATTTCTGGGAGAGTCATTGCTGATGTCCTTTCTTGCCATGGTTATTTCACTGGCACTGATAGAGTTACTTTTGCCCATGTTTAACAGCTTTGCGCACAAAAGCATTGACTCGTCTATTATATATAGCTATGCAATTATGCCCGATATACTTCTGCTTTGGTTACTAACAGGGCTTTTATCTGGTGTTTATCCGGCTATATTTCAGGCGGGATTCAATACATTGCGGGTACTTAAGGGACGCAGCAACCAGAGCAGTAATGCTTTTGCACGAAAAGCACTGGTGGTGGTACAGTTTACGCTATCTATTACTCTAATTACTTCAAGTATGATGGCGTTTGATCAGCTGGCTTTTTTACGAAAAGCTGATCTGGGGTTCAGAAAAGAAAATATAGTAATGATACCTGTTAAAAGATCACCGGTAACAGCCAAATATGAGTCATTTCGGGATGAGTTGCTGAAGCTGTCGGGAGTTGAAGGAGTTACTGCGGTAGATTATATCCCCGGTGTAGACCATAATAACCATGAATTCAGACCAGAAGGATATCCTGATGATAAATGGCAGTTTTATCCGGCGCTGGTTGTTCGTGATGATTTTTTAAAAGTATTTGACATAAAGATTGTAGCCGGCAGAGATTATGTAAAAGGGAGCAAAACCGACCCTATGGAAGCAATTCTTATCAATGAAGCCATGGTCAAACATCTGGGGTGGAAATCAAATGAGGATGCCCTGGGAAAAAGATTCCACAGCAGAATTGGGAACGAAAAGGTTGCAGGGGTTTTCAGAAATTTTAATGCCACTTCTCTGCATGCTGCTGCTGCCCCGTTGGTGCTGAATGTAAAAGAAGATCCCCGAGAAATAGCTGTGTTTACAAATTTTGTTGCTGTGCGAATGTCACCGGGAAAGACCGAAGAAGTATTAAATAAGATTGAAAAAGTCTGGCTGGAGTTTTCTCCCGGAAGGCCATTTGTTCATTCATTACTTTCAAGCGACCTGAATAAGTTATACCGGGAAGAAGAATATCTGGGTCAGGTTTCTGCTGTATTGTCGCTTTTAACCATTGTAGTTGCGGCTATCGGATTGTTTGGGTTGGTGTCATTTATGGCGATGCAGAGAACCCACGAAATTGGAATTCGCAAAGTTCTCGGAGCGTCGGTTTCCAGTCTGATTGCGCTTATTTCTTCGGGGTTTGTAAGGTTGGTATTGCTTAGTATTTTGCTGGCATTGCCGCTTTCGTGGTATGTAGTAGACCGATGGTTTGAAAATTTTGCATACCGAACCGATTTTAAATGGCAGTATTTGATTGCAGCTGGCCTGTTGTCGCTTCTGATTACTTTTATGATTACACTCTTCAAAGCCAGGGGAGCAGCTATGCAGAACCCGGCGGTCACCTTGAAATACGAGTGATGATGTTTCAATCTGTTTCCTTTCACTTCAAAACAAAAACCTATGGTCGGGAATTATTTTAAGAGTGCCTACCGGAATTTCAGCCGCAACAAAGGCTATTCCCTTATCAATATCCTGGGCTTTTCGCTGGGGATAACTTCAGCAATTTTTATATTGTTGTACATTAATGATGAGTTGGGTTACGACAAGCACTTCCCTGAATACGAGCGCATCTACAGGATGGAAGGCGATTTTACCATTAACAACAAACATGATAGATTCGCTATCAGCTCAATGGCAATGGGGCCAGCATTAAAACTGGAAATGCCCGAAGTAGATATGTATTGTCGTTTTAACTACAACGACAACATGATTTTGAGATATGGTGAAAAGGAGTTTATTGAAAAAGCTGCCTATTTCGCTGATTCTTCTGCAGCTTTGATGTTTTCGCTGCGCTTTACGGAAGGCTCTCCCGAAAAGTCACTCAACGAGCCATTCACCATGATCATGAGCAGGAAACAAGCTGAAAAGTACTTTGGCAGCGAACCGGCTTATGGCAAGACCGTTATTACTGGAAATGGACGAAGCTATAAAATAACCGGTGTATTTGAGGATTTGCCCGATAATACGCATATGAAATTTGATATACTGTTGTCGATGGAAACCCTGGCTACCATTTTCGGCGCAGAGCGTTTCCGAAGCCTCGAGCCAGGTGCATTCTGGAATGTAAACTCATTTACGTTTATTTTGCTGAACGATAATGCAACCATTGGTCAGGTTATGGATAAATTCCCTGACTTGTATAACAAATACATGAAAGAAATAGGTGACCAGATCAATGCATCGTTTCAACTTATGGCTACCCGTATTGATAAGGTTCACCTTACTTCGAAACTTGCAGCAGATCTGCCTACAGGAAATATGGCCTATATTTATGTATTTGGCATAGTAGCTGTTTTTATTTTGTTGCTTGCAGCAATCAACTATATGAATCTGGCCACTGCCCGTGCAGCCAACAGGGCACGCGAAGTAGGACTGCGCAAAGTTGTTGGTGCCAATCGCGGACAACTGGCCTGGCAGTTTCTGAGCGAAAGTATATTGTTGTCGGTTGCTTCATTTGTCATTTCACTGGGATTGATGCAATTATTGCTTCCGCTTTTTAATGATATTTCAGGCAAACAACTTGCTTTTAGTTTTATTGATGATTCAGGGATTTTTTCAGGAATATTAGGCATTGCACTATTTACCGGGTTGGTTTCAGGGATTTATCCGGCGTTGTTCCTATCCTCCTTTCAGCCAGCTCTTGTGCTAAAGGGCAAGCTGCAAACAGGCAGAAAAAGCCCCTGGCTCAGAAAAGGATTGGTTACATTTCAACTTTTTATTTCGGTGGTGATGATTACAGGTACCATTATGGTTTACCAGCAATTAAATTATCTGAGAAAAGCTGATGTTGGTTTTGAAAAAGAGAATGTGATGGTTCTGGAAATCCAGGACACTGCCTTCAGAAGAAAAGCTGAAACTTTCAGGCTGGAATTGCTGCAAAATCCCGATATCAGCAATGCAAGCCTGTCATTCGGAATACCGGGAGGCAGAAACGGAATACAGGTAATGAGGGTTGAAAAGGAAAACAAAATGCAGGAGTATGCTTTGAACCTGATTCCCTGTGACTATAATTTCCTGGATTTGCTAAAAATTGAACTGGTGCAGGGGAGGAACTTCAGCAAGGAAATGGGGTCGGATAAGCAGGAAGCTGTAATTATTAATCAGGCTGCTGCCCGCGAACTGGGCTGGGGTGAAGAGGCGCTTGGTAAGAAAATCCACTATAATTTTGAGCTTGATGGAACAGGGGGCAGAATGATGAAGGTGATAGGAGTGGTTAAAGATTTTCATTACAGGTCGCTTCACAACAAAGTGGAGCCTATGATTTTGTTTATCCCCGATTTTCAAATGAATTTGCTCTCCATAAGGCTTAAACCTGGCGCAGAAAACAGAGCCATTGAATTTATCAGGGAAAAATGGGAGAGCTCCGGAGCCAACAGGCCTTTTGATTATTATTTCCTGGAAAAGGAATATAACAATCAGTATGCTGCTGAGAGCAATTTGAGCAAGGTTTTTTCTATTTTTGCCATCCTCTCCATATTTATAGCCTTACTGGGATTGGTAGGTTTGTCGTCGTTCTCAGCAATGCAGCGCACCAAAGAGATTGGCATAAGAAAGGTACTTGGTGCCTCTGTGCAGACTATTGTAGGAATGTTTTATCGCGAGTCATTTATTTTGGTGGCTATTGCTTTTGCATTAGCTGTCCCGGTTTCATGGTTTTTCCTCAGTCAATGGCTCGATAATTTTGCATATCATGTTTCACTCAACTGGCTGGTATTTGCTGTGTCTGGAATAATTGCACTGCTGGTGACTGTTTTGTCGGTGAGTTTCCACTCCATAAAGGCTGCAACTGCCAACCCGGTAAACGCAATTAAATATGAATAAAATTCTAACCCCTTAAATTAAAACACCATGAAAAATTTAACTGCTGCTCTTTTGTTGTTTTTTGTTGCATTTTGTGCCCGGATTGTAATTGCGCAGGAGAATGCAGATGAAGCAATGATTAAGGAAGTAATTAACAAGGCCTATATTGAAGGCATTCAAAATCAGGGAAATATTGAGGATATCAGAAATGGGTTTCATCCCGGATTTGATTTGCTGATGATGCGAAACAACAGCCTTTCGAAATTACCTATCTATACCTGGCTTGAAACCATAGAAAGAAGAAAGGCAGAAAACCCTTCAGGGCCTGCAGCCAAAACTTCAGTAAAATTTTTAATGATTGACATTACCGGAAACGCTGCTGTGGCCAAAATTGAACTCCACCGGGAAGAGAAGCTTATTTTTACCGATTACCTTTCGCTTTATCGGTTTGAAGAAGGCTGGAAAATTGTAAGCAAAATCTATTATCAGCACTAAATCTATAATGCCTTCTGCCAATAACAGGGATCTGAAAATCAGGCCCCTGTTTTTTTATTCCTGAAAATCAGAATTTTTCAGATATCCGGATGTAATTGAAATGGCTTCTGTCGCGGTTTTGGTTTCCATAAGCTGCGCTCTTAGAGCGGCAGCGCCATCGAAACCATGTACATAAATTTTAAAGAACCGCTTTAGAATATTGTAGTTTTTTGAAGACTCCCAGGTATTTTCGAACAATTGTACATGCTTGAGCAGCAAGCTGAGTTTTTGTTTAATGGAAGGAGTTTTCACATCAGGATTGAAAAACCAGGGATCAGAAAAAATTCCTCTTCCTGTCATGGCTCCATCAGCTCCGGAATATTTTATAAGCTCAATACCATGGCTATAATTGCTAACATCACCGTTGCCAATTATTTTTACCGGGATATTGGATTTGTTTCTTATCTCAACAGCGGTTTTTACATGGTTCCAGTCAGCAGGTTTTTCTGACATCATCTTCTGAGTGCGGGCATGAAGTGTTATTGCGGAAAGGTTACATGATAAAAGGTGAGATATCCATTCTTCAGTAATATGCTGTTTAATGCCGGTTCTGGTTTTTACACTTACGGGTAATGAGCTGCCTTCAGCAGTTGCCTGAATAATTTCACTTACAAGCTGGTTTTGCCCGATAAGTGCAGAACACGCACCTTGTTTTACAATCTTAGCTGCCGGGCAGCCCATGTTAATATCAATGCCATCAAATCCCCCAAGTTCAGAAATAAGTTTGGAGGCCTGATTAAACTTTTCCGGGTCATTGCCCCAAATCTGAGCAACAAGACGAGTATTTGTGTTTTTTAGCAGTTTTTGTTCAGTGTCATTTATATACAATCTGTGCATAACCGCATCTCTGCCTTTGGGATGGCACAACCCATCCACCGAAACAAATTCTGTGAACATAATCTGAATTTTCCCGGGGGATGAGCAGGACAGGACTATCTCTCTGAAGACAGTGTCCGTTACGTCTTCCATGGGTGCCAAAACAAAAACAGGAGTACTTAACTCCTTCCAGAAATCGTACACAAGTTTGGAATTTGCTGGCTAAAACAACAGAAATTATCAGAATGTTCGGAATGTACAGAGCTAAAACCCTGAAAGGTTCAGCACATTTTATAGTTTTTCCTTAGCTTTTTGTAGTGTCTGAGACCTTCATCATTGGCTATGCCTCTTATAAAGTTATCTATCATTACATCATACAAAACTTTAAAGGAAAAGCCTTCGGAAGGAAAAAATGCGGGATTATGGAGGTCGAGCAATCTGCTGATATAGAGCCTGGCAAGTAGTTCAATACTCAGGTCTTCGCGGTAAATTCCCTGCCTGATTCCCTTTTCGATGTTGATTTTCATTTTCATTGAGATAAAATCAACCCGCTGCTCTATATGATTGTGATATATTTCAGGATATAAATCTTTAAGGTCGGTGGTAAAGGATGGTGACAATTCGAGGAAGCGGTTGCTCATTTCCTGACTCACAATCATCAGGATTTCGATGGCGTTGGTATCTTCGAAATTATTTTCATCAAAAATTGATTTGAATGATTCTCTTTCAAATTCAAGAACGCGTTCAACCAGTTTAGCCTCATTGGGGAAAAGTGTAAGAAGTTCATTCTCCGGCATGTTGAGAAAACTTCCAAGGTTGTGAATGTTCAGCTTTTTAATGCCCGATTTCAGGATAAATTCCCTTGCTCCGGAAAGGATAATTCGCAGTTTGTCGCCCATTCAGCAATAATAAGTTAAAACACTTTTTTCTTTTGGCTGCGAATTTACAAAAAATTAATAATCAAAGAATCACAGGTGCCTTAGCAACCATTATAATCATGGAGAATAAACTATCTTTCTGGTTTGTAATCCATCAGGAGTTTCTATTTTAAGAATATAAACGCCATGCTTAAGTTTATAATTGACAGCATCAACGTAATGGGTGTATTTTCCTGCTTCAAGATATTGATTATCAACAAAAATACATATTATTCGACCTGCAACATCGTGCAGTGTAATACTTATTTTAGTTAAATCGTGCAGTTTATAAGAAAACGCAGTACTCCGGTTAAAGGGGTTTGGCCAGGAATTTATCGGTGCAATCGGAGCAGATATTCTTGTCTCATCAGATACAACAGACGAAATATCAATAATTGCAGTATAAATACTCAATTGGTTCTGATGTAATCTTGTCCAAACGGGTCTAACAACATCGTTGATTGCAGAGATATTGGTATAATCACCAAAAAATACGGATTCAACCGGTATAAAAGGAGATTCGCTGATTTTAAAATTGGTAAATGAGTTTCCGCCATCTTCAGAGAGTGCCAGAAAAACATCAGTTTGGTTGTCATTGTAATTGCGGCGATCATAATAAACAATCCAGATTTTTCCGTTTACAGGGTCAACGGTCATCCAACTAAAGAATTGCTGCTTCCCGGGTTCATCATTATTGACTCTTATTCGTTCAGACCAGGAGTTTCCCCCATCAGTTGATTTCACTAGCCAGACATCAGTATCATTTGCGCCATTGCGCTGATCGGTCCAGTTTACATAAATAGTTCCTTTGTGGGGGCTGCTGCTCAGGTCGCAGGCTGTAACCGGTAATCCGTTGCATCTCATAATTCCCGGCACATCAAAATCCCAGCCACCAGGCTGATCACTGATAAAGATATCGTTATCAAGCCAGGTTTCACCACCATCAAGGGATCTGTCGAACAGGATTCCTTCAGGTCCGGCCCATGCAACATAAATTTGCCCTTCGGGTCCTATGGCTGGCACAGCTCCTTCCACAGTATTGTCGCTGTCAATGCAGTCGCCGGCTATTTTATTCAGGCGCAGGGGTTCGGTCCATGTATCGCCGCGGTCATATGATTTTGAAAACCGGATAATGGAACTGTCAGCGGGGTTTGCGCTTCCATAGTTGTCAAACTGAGTCCAGGTAACATATATGTGGTTATTTTTCGGGTCAATGGCTACCCATTCTTTATCCTGGGCTTTTGTGCCATTGAGGCCGATTCCGGTGCCATCAGTCCAGGTAACTGTAAAATCATCGGTACGCTGACAAACAATTCTGTCAATCCATGAAGCCCCTATTGGATTTGACAAATGGAAGAAATAAAAGCTGCCGCTAGTGTCAACTGCTATACACGGGTCGCCCCAAACCCCGAGCTGAGGTGAAAAAAGCCTGTTGTTTTGCCAGGTATTTCCTGCATCATCAGAATAATAATAGTTGTCTAAATTAGCTCCCGCCACCATTTGATTGGTATTTTTGGGATTAATGGCTATGGAAGGTTCGTTGGGGTTGCGTTGATTGCCAAGCATTACATTAATATGTTGAGCGCTTGACGATAATGCAATTGTAAAAAACAGAAAAACAGAGAGTAATTTCATGTTGCAGTTGTAAAGTATGTCAAATGTAGGGAAATATCCATTTAATTATTGATTATGCCAGTGATTATGTAAGTTTGCAGAATCATACTTTAATTATCAGACTAATGAAGAAATATTTGAGGAAGCCCGAAATGCATTGGCAGATTTTAATTGCCCTGGCAGGGGGGACATTATTTGGTATATATTTTCCGGAATTAACCATTTGGATAAGCTGGATTGGCGACTTATTTCTTAAACTTCTCAAAATGGTAATCATACCGTTGATAGTCAGCTCTATTATAACTGGTATAGCAGGTATTGGTAGTCCAGAGAATCTTGGCCGACTGGGACTCAAAACTATAGGATTTTATATGGTTACCAGTTTGTTGGCTATTTTACTTGGTTTGTTTCTTGTTAATGTGATACAGCCCGGGACAGGAGCTGATCTGTCTTTTGCTGAGTCAATGACCACCCTGCCTGCTGCTGATCAGTCTATCGGGCAGTTATTGCTTGCTTCCATACCAGAAAATATTTTTAATTCGCTGGCAACAGGGAATATGTTGCCAATTATTTTCTTTGCAATGGTATTTGGTTTCTTTACCAATCTCACTGCTGAAAAGCATCAAAAGGTGATTCATGGGTTTTTCTCATCGGTTTTTGAAGTAATGATGCGCATAACAATGTCGGTGATTAAGTTGACTCCTTATGGAGTTTTTGCAATAATAGCAACCGTTATTTCAAAATATGCCGGAGATCAGGCCGGTTTAACGCAGATTTTTTCGAGAATGGGCTTATATATGATTACAGTGCTTGCAGCATTGTTTGCTCATAGTATGATTACACTTCATGTGATAGTTTGGGTAACGGCACGGATTAATCCATTCAAACATCTCAGAAATATGTCAACACCTTTATTGACTGCTTTTTCAACTTCATCATCGAGTGCTACTTTGCCGCTTACTATGGAAGCAGTTGAAAATAAAGACGGAGTTTCACCTCGCATTTCCAGTTTTACATTACCATTGGGAGCAACTATAAACATGAACGGCACAGCCCTGTATGAATGCGTTGCTGTATTGTTCATTGCCCAGGCCTATGGAGTAGAATTAACTGTTTCACAGCAGATTATTGTTGTTTTAACTGCTTTGCTTGCTGCGATTGGGTCTGCTGGCATACCCATGGCTGGTTTGGTAATGATGGCTATTGTTTTGAAGGCGGTTGGGTTGCCACTTGAAGGAATAGGCTTGATATTAGCGGTTGATCGTATACTGGATATGTTTCGCACAACAGTTAATGTATATGGCGATACATGTGCAGCTGTTGTAATTGCCAAAACCGAGGGAGAAAAGCTCAATTTATAATGTTATAGATTGGTTTGCAAAAGTTTTACAATCAGTTGATTATAGGCAGATTGATGGTGACTTTGGTGCCTGCAGGGCTGTTGTCTTCATTAAACAGATCGGTGAATACAATTTTCATGTTAACACTATAAAAATAATTCAACAGATTTAAGCGGGTCTCTACCAGAGAGATGCCAAGCGATTTCTTTTGTTTTTCATTTTCCGGCTTCATTTCCATTGACTGGGTCCGGCCAATACCATTGTCTTCAACCTGGCAGATGAGCTGGTCTCTTTCGCGGGAAAAAGAGATGCGTATGATTCCCTGAATTTTTAATCCCATTATTCCGTGCCAGATGGCATTTTCAACAAAAGGTTGTATGAGAAAAGCCGGGATATAGCAGGAGTCAACATCAACAGAATGATCAGTTATAATACTGAACTCAAACTTTTGCTGAAATCGGAGAGACTCAAGCTCCATATAGAGATTTAATGCAGCAATTTCATCGCTGAGGGGAATTGCCTGTTTTTGAGAATTATTAAGAATGAGCCTCATTAGTCTTGCGAATTTTGATAAGTATTGTGAAGACGAGAGTCTGTCATTTTTAATAATATAAGATTGAATACTATTTAAGGTATTAAAAACAAAATGCGGATCCATTTGCCGGGTAAGAGCCTGCTGGCGATACCAATTGATATCATTTTGAAGAGCGTGTTCTTTTTTTACGATTTTAAGCCTGTAGTAATAAAAAGCAAGAACTGAAGCCAGGGCGAGTAGTATAACCAAAGCGATAAACCACCATGTTTGCCAGTATGGATGTGAAATTTTAAAAGAAAGAACAGCTGGTTCAATACTTGCATTTCCTTCAGAGTTGATTGCAATTACTTCAAACTGGTAGCTGCCAGGTGGCAGGAACGCATATTCAACTTCCAGGTTATTGGTTGAAATCCATTCGTTGCTTAGTCCTTTAAGCCTGTATTTATAGAGAAGATTGCCGCCATCGCGAAATGAAATACCGATAAATGATATTGTTATAAAATTTTGATTATGATGAAGTTGGTATGAATCTAGTATTGCAGTATCGCGTTTCATGATTTTTACGTTGTTGATATAAATTGGTGGGCGGGTATTTTCCAACATGTACATACTCTTGTCAATTATTGTAAGCCCTTTGTTAGTAGCAATATAAATATAATTTTGATTACTTGATATCTTATTTATTTCATTGGATATAAGGCCATGCTCTTTCTTAAAATGAATAATTTTTGGATTATTACTTAATTCATTAATATTTATAAGATTTAGACCATTATTTGTTCCAACCCACAGATTATTGCCTTCATGCAATAAACAAGAAATTGAATTTGAAGAAAGCCCATCGTTGCGTGTTATCTGAATTATGCTGTCACCATATTTATATATCAAACCAGAACCTTTAGTTCCCAAAATAATGTCAGATTTCTTGTCAGTGATAATAATATCAGTAATCCTTTGTTTTAATAAAGGTATTTCATATCCCAGGTATTCGAATCTATCATCTGCAAATTTCCATAATCCATTAAAAGCTCCTATGAGTATGGTGCTATCTTTCATCATTTCTATTGATTCTATTCTAATGTCTATTTCATCTGTAAAACTTGAATTATATGTTATCATTCCACCTTCCAAAATTGAAAGGCCCTTCGCCTCTCCTAAATAAATTCTGTTTTTGGTTGGGAAGATATCTTTGATATTAAAAATATACCTGCTATTGCTTGCTGAATGATTCCGCTTGTTGAAATAAAAATTATTCATATAATAGTTAAATTTATCGCCATTATAGGAATATAGATAATCATCAGTAGCCAGCCATAATAGTTCATCATCCTGATTTTTAATTACATTGATTGATTTTGGAATTGATTCTGGGATTATTAATTCAGAAACAGAGTTATGGTCATACTTAAAAAGTTTTCCATCTGATAACCCCATATAAATGGCATCTTTGAAGTTATCAATACTTTTTATATTATCAACGGACAAGCCATCTGAAGTGTTAATAGATTTAAGAGCGCCTGACGGCAGATAATATAGACCATCTTCTAAGGTAGTAAACCAAGTACCACCAGAATTGTCAATATAGCTGGAAGAAACAGATAATTTGCTTAGATATTTAATAACAGGCCCTTTTTCAATGGAATTTAATTGATACTTTTCGATCCCGGAAATTTCCTTACCAATCCATATAGAGCCATCATCAGAGCCGCTTAGCCAAAAGATCCTCTCTTTAAGATTGTAGGCACTATATGATCCATCAGGCTTAACAATATGGAGAAATTCATTCAATGTAAACAAAACTGTCCCGTCATTTATTTTTGAAGCCATTAAGTGCACATGTGAATATTTCTCTGATTTTTTTATATTAACATACTTTGAGTATAATGTTGTATTGATTAGAATCTTGTTCGATTCATCTTGGCCTCCTAGCTGAGCAACGAACAAGTGATCTGCTTTATCCATAATTAAAGCAGCCAAACCTGAATTTGCCAGATTAGTTAGTTTATTTAATTCTCCTTTTGAGTTTAACTCATAAATAATACCTCCTCTTAACAAACTAAAAATCACATTATCCTCCTTATCGGCCATAAATGATTTCTTAACAGGAACCGCACCCCGCCCGGCAAGCATTCTTAATACACTGTTGTATTTGTAGGGTATTATTGAATCATTCCTAAAAAAGGACAACTGAAATGGAAAACTGATGAACCAAATCCGGCCAGTTTCATCTTCATAAACTTCAAATACAGTATTTTCTGGTAAGCCATCCTGAACATCATAGTTTTTAAAAGTTCGCCCGTCAAATCGGCTGACTCCCATGTTGGTTGCAATCCATATATAACCCTTTTTATCCTGTATTACCTGATAAACCTCCGAACTGGGCAGGCCCTCGTCAACTGAATAGTGCCTGAATACTGGTTGCTGGGCATGCAACCAACCATAAGCAAACACCATTATCAAAATACTGACTAAAGTCTTCGACATCGAACCTGAATTATTTAATCTGCAAATTTAAACCTTTCGTTTGTTTATGATAAATATCCATTGAAATTATATTCAAATTTTTGCAGTTGTCATTCAGGTAACAAATGATTTGCAGATTAATAATGAAAAGAATCCGGCAATCATAATTATTTAGACTGCCGGATTTTCTGTTATTTGATATGGATTCAGGTTTAAAAGTCTTCCATCTCCATTTCATTATTCTGGTTGTTGCGCTGGTCTCTTTCTCTTTGCCTGTTGTAATTGTTAATGCGGTATGTGAAGCCCAGATAAGCTACCCTCGACTCCATTTTTCTGTCAGTTGCAATATTAAAACCCTCACCCCACGATTCTCCAACAAACCGCCTTGAATCGAAGATGTCGCTTATTCTAAAACTAACCGAGGCTGCTTTGTTCTTTAAAAAGTCATATCTCACAGCCAAATCAGCAAAATACATTTCTTCCATCCTGCCCTGTGCCATCGTTCTGGGAGAGTTATAGTTGGCTGCGATGCTCAGACTCAGATTTTTTAACAAAGTGAAGTTAAGATTAAGCTTAGCCATCCACTCAAAACTTTCTGCCGGGTCAATGTTCAATAAATCGCTTCCATCTATCCGGCTTTGAAACATGGAGACATTCATATTGGCTTTCATCCATTTGGCAAACTCTCTGTTGCCTATTAGTTCTACACCATAGGCCCTGGCATTGTTCAGGTTTTCATAGGTTGTGGCAGTTACACCTCCTTCCTGCAGACGGGTAATATGGTTAATAACTCCAACTGTTTCACGGAAAAACAAGGTTGCATTAACCGAATTCTTGCCCCAGAAGTTTGACCATCCCAACTCGAAAGAGTTTACAAATTCGGGCTTTAGTTTAGGGTTGCCGTAGCGAATATTAAGAGAATCGGAATAATCCACATAGGGATTCAGTTGCCGGTTGTCGGGGCGCCTGACCCTGCGGCTGTAACTCAGTGAGACCTGCTGACTTTGCGTAATCTCATACACTGTATGTACCGATGGGAAAAGGCTCAGGTAAGACAAATCAAATTTATCATTGTCTTTGATAATTTCAGATTCAGATAAGAGTTGCTCGGCCCTTATTCCTAGCTGATATTTCAACTTTTTGTAACTGGCTGAATATATACCGTAAACAGCGTGTATTTGCTCAAAATAGTCAAAATTATTGATGGCATTTTCATTCTCAACATATTCATCTATAGAGTAATCAAAATCTTTTAACCAGTTGCGCATAGTCAGATTTTTGATTGTACTCTTAAACCCGGTTTCAAAACGCGATCCATTGCCAAACGGGGTAGCAAAATTTGCCTGAGCAACAATCATTTTATTGGTATTCGCTGACCCTGATTTTTGAAGAGATGGCTGTATAAAACCTGATTCGGTTTGTTCTATATCCTGACTTCCTTTCATGGCATTGTCATTAAAAATCAGGTCGGCTGTTAGTTCTTTACCTTTGGTATCAAATTTTCGCTTATATGATGCAGTGTAGCTGTATGATCTGATGTTCCGGTCGCTGTCGCTCCATCTGTTAAAGTTTCTGCTCGTATCATTGGAAGCATTAAATGTATATGACTGAATATCCCCTTCATTTCCAAACGCCATGTCACGCATCTGAAAATTAAAGGATAGGGTATTGTAGTCATCCATAAGAAAATCAAAACCAGTATTCAGATTGTGCATATTTCTTTGGTTGTTCATGTTTTGGTACTGATGAAGTACTGTACTATTTTCAGAACCAAAGGTTTCGCGATTGGTGAAGCCTGTAGATTTGTTTCCTCCCAAACGGTTATCATAACCTGCAAAAACATTGAACTTGTTTTTGCGATAATTAAGGTTTACTGAAGTGTTGTATCTTTCGCCTGTGCCGGCTGTGAACGAAACCATGCCATTTAGTCCCTGCAGGCTTTTTTTCTTAAGTACAATATTAATTATACCAGAAGTCCCTTCCGGATCGTACCTGACAGATGGGTTAGTTATAATTTCAACAGATTCTATACTTGATGCAGGTATCTGTTGCAACAGATCTCCACTGCTTATTTCAGCCAGCCCGGTTGGTTTTCCATCTACCAGAATGGTAATATTATCACTTCCCCGCAAGCTTACATTTCCATCAGCATCAACCGAAACTGATGGTATGTTTTGCATTACATCAACAGCGCTTCCACCTACTGAGGCTATGCTTTTGTCAACATTTATTATCTTTTTGTCGAGATTACTAACCATCATTTCGCGTTCAGCTGTAATTTCAACTCCCTGCAGGCTTGAAGCGGCCGGTTTAATGCTTAGATTTCCTAAGTTAACTTCCGGCTCTGTTGGTCTGAAAGCAATATCCTTTATTATTTTGGTTTCATATCCCATAAACTGAATTCTCACGAAATAGCGGCCTGCTGGAATTTGTTCAATTCTGAAATTTCCTTTAGGATCAGTTATTGTGCCTGCTGCAACTGAGCTGTCTCTTGCACTCAAAACGGCAATGGTTCCGTATTCAATGGGTTTGCCTGTCGATTCGTCAGCAAGTTTGCCTTTTAATATACCAATAGCCGGCCTGGGCGTGTTGGGCCCCATGCCTTGCCCTTGTGGCCTGCTCTGTGCGAAAGTAAAAGTAGAAATTGTGAGTAACACAAGTAAAATGGCCGGGAAGAACCCAAAACGGTGATTCATAGTTAGTTTTTTTAAAAAAAATGCAAATGTATTGGTTTTTGTCTCTGCTATGAACAACTACAAGCTGTTCATGATTGCATTTGACACGGGTTTTCGGTTAATCTTTCAATATTTAACTAAATTTTAACATTTTAATATTTCTCAACAACCTATTCCTATCAATGAGTCTTTGTTTAAATTTGCCAATAAATCATTTTAAATGAAACACAGGTTTATATTACTCGCACTTTTCTCTGCCATCATTATTAATGCCAACGCCCAGGACTGGGTAACACATTATGAGCAATCGGGTTATAATCAGACACCCAGATATGCTGAAACCATTGAATATTGTAGCAGGCTGGCAGGTTTTTCGCCATTAGCCACTATGGTAAATCTGGGCAAAAGCCCACAAGGAAGAGATATTCCAATGTTGATAATTGATAAGGATGGATTAACCACTCCTGAAGCAATCAGGGCAAAAGGCAGAATTATAACTTTAATTCAGGCTTGTATTCATCCGGGAGAACCCGATGGCAAAGATGCCATGCTGGTTTTGTTACGTGATATGCTGGTAAACAGGAAGGACAAAGACCTGCTTGAAAAGGCAAGTATTCTCTTTATCCCGATTCTGAATGTTGATGGTCACGAAAGGTTCGGTCCTTACAACAGAATCAATCAAAATGGGCCGGATGAAATGGGCTGGAGGACCAATGCCTCCAATCTTAACCTCAACAGAGATTTTCTAAAAGCCGATGCTCCCGAGATGCAGCACTTTCTGAGAATGTATTCATCCTGGCTGCCTGAATTCTTTATTGACATTCACACTACCGATGGTGCCGATTATCAGTATGCACTTACTTATGATATTGAAGTATTCGGTACATTGGATTCTGGTTTAACCCGCTGGCTGAATAATATATATGAACCGCGCATCAAAGCCTCGATGAAAAATGAAGGGTTTCCCATATTTCCATATGTCCAGTTTCGCAAATGGCACGATCCACGGAGTGGTTTGAGAACCGGGGCAGCTCCTCCTATGATTTCACAGGGATATGCTGCCTTGCAGAATCGTCCGGCTTTGCTCATTGAAACTCACATGCTAAAGGATTACAAAACCCGGGTAGATGCAACTATTCAAATGGTGAAAAATACACTGAGTATCTTAAATCATCAGGCAGACAATCTGAAAACATTGGTTGAAATGGCCGATAAATCAACGGAATCTCCTGCTTTCAGAAAACAGGACTTTGTACTTGTTTGGAAAACCAGCCAAAAAGACAGCACTATGGTGGATTTTGAAGGGTTTGATTATGAGGTATTAAAAAGTGATCTAACCGGTGGAGACTGGTTTATTTACAATAATAAGAAACCAGTTACAATGAAGCTGCCTTTTTTTAATATCACTGAACCTTCTTTAACTACCAGACTCCCTGAAGCATATGTAATTCCGGCTGAATGGCAGGACGTTATTAACAGACTTAAACTTCATGGTATTCGCTACTATGTTTTGCATGAAGAAGTTACCATTGAAGCGAAGTCATACACTTTTAAAGATTATGAGTTCAGGAAAAACCCGAATGAAGGCAGGCATATGGTTACCACCTCAGTGGAGGAAATTTCTGAAAACCGTACTTTTTATCCGGGTTCTGCAATTGTGCCTGTTAATCAGCGAACTGCCCGTGTAATTGCCGGTATTCTTGAACCTCAGGCACCAGGTTCGTTTGTTGAATGGGGTTTCTTTAATGCTGTTTTTGAGCAGAAAGAATACAGCGAAACCTACGTTATGGAAACTATGGCCAGAGAAATGATGGCAAAAGATCCTGCCCTAAAAACGGAATTTGAAAACCTGAAAAAGAATGATGAATCATTTTCAGCCAGCCAATGGAATATGCTGAACTGGTTTTACCGGCAAACACCATATTGGGATAATCATTTTCTGAAGTACCCCGTTGTAAAGGTTTTCGACCAGGCTGTTATCAATCAGCTGAGAAAAGTTTCTTCAGCAGCTGAATAAATCTTAAATTTACTTTACTGATTAGCCTTTCTGGCTGATTTCAAACATTCTGTTATAATCCAGAATGTTCAGGTGTTTACATTCCAGGTCAATCAGGTTTTCTTCCTTGAACCGCGTAATGATTCTGGCTACACTTTCAACCGACATTCCGGCTATTTCAGCCAGTTCCTTGCGCGACAGGTGTAAAGGAAATTTCTGTGATTTGTAAATCCGGTTGGCAAGGCATAACAATACATCAGCAAACCGGCCGTAGGTCTGTTTTTGCGTCAGGCAGAAAAAGCGCCCACTAATAATGGTATTATATTCTGCAAGTAAAGCTATAACCTTGGTTGCAAAATCTGGATTTGTTCTTATAAGCTGCCTGAAAGTAGCAGAATCTATAACGTCGAGTTTGGTATCCAAATAGGCTTGAGCCGAAAATTGGTAAACAGTATTGCCTTCAAACAAAGTGGAAAGGCCAATAATGTTCATCCCCGGCATAATCTGCAAAATAAGGTTTTCTCCACTATTATTTTCCATGTAGATTTTAACAAGGCCGTCTCTCACCAGCATAATCTGGCTGGCAGGGGCTCCCTGTTTACAGATAATCTCACCCTTTTTATAGTTAACCTCAGCTATTTTGGATTGTAAAAGTTCCAATTCTTGCTGCGAAAGCAGTTCCATACAAGAAAGCGAAGACTGCCCAATGGCACAACTGTGTTGCATAGATGCCTGAACTTCAGTCATTTGTAAATATATTTTTAGTTACATGTTTGCACTTTATGCAAAGAAACAAAAAAAAACTTGATTTACGTCAAATTTTCTTGTGATGAAGTACATAAAAATCCATGTTCAGGTTGGTGGCTTAATAATAACTTAACATTGATTCAGGCTTTATTTTCGCATTGTTAATTCATTAACAACTGAACCATGAATAATATTCTGCAAAAAGTTACAACGTTTCTGGTGGTACTGGTGTTGCCGGCATTGGTTTTATATGCTACAGTTCACTTTGGAAACAAAAGGGGAACACCTGAAAAAATCGAATATCAGAACCGCGCCGACATTGATAAGAAAGTAGATCATTCAGAGTTCGAAATCCTGCAGCAGGAGTTTACCCGTCCTCAGGATCTCACTGCCGCCTGTCTTTCATGTCACAACAAACGCGATGATGAGCTAATGGCTTCGGCTCACTGGAAATGGGAACGCGAAACCACATTACCCAATGGCAGAGGAACTGTTACCATCGGCAAGAAAAACCTGATCAATAACTTTTGCATGGCGGCAGAAGGTAACAATGGATCATGTATGCGCTGTCATATTGGTTATGGCTGGGAAGACAAAGATTTTGATTTTGAAGACCCAACCAATATTGATTGTTTGGTTTGCCACGACAATACCAATACCTATAAAAAGCGCAAAGGTGGCGCAGGTATGCCGGCAACCGCCGAAAATGCAACCAAAGAATTTCCTGTTCCTGACTATAGTTATGTAGCTCAGAATGTTGGGAAGCCATTGAAAGAGAACTGTGGTTTCTGCCATTTTCATGGTGGTGGCGGAAATAATGTAAAACACGGAGATCTTGAAGAGGCTATGCTTAACTGCAACCGTTATGTTGATGTGCACATGGCCAAAGAAGGGCAGGATATGTCGTGCAACGACTGTCACCTCACTGAAAGACATAATATAACCGGACGAGCTTACAGTGTATCGGCCGAAAACAACAACCGGGCCTATTGCGAAACTTGCCACACCGATACGCCTCACAACGACAGGGTTATTGATATGCATAATCACAAGGTAGCCTGCCAGACCTGTCATATTCCTGTATACGCTAAAGCCAATCCAACTGTAATGTACTGGGACTGGTCAGTGGCCGGGCAAAGAGATGCCAATGGAAACCCGAGAACAGAATATGATGTTAATCATAAGTACAGCTACCTCTCAATAAAAGGGCGTTTTGTTTGGGACGACCATGTTAAGCCTGAGTACTTCTGGTTCAATGGAACGGCTGATCATTATCTGTATGAAGATACTATCTCGGAGATTCCGGTTAAGATTAACGAACTGATGGGTGATTATTCCGATCCCGAGTCCAAAATCTGGCCTGTTAAGGTTCATCGTGGCAAACAAGCTTATGATGTAGTAAACAAGTATCTTGCTAACATGAAGGTTTTTGCCGAAGGTCCCGGACAGGGTGCTTTTTGGGAAGACCTTGAATTTGACACTGCCATTCAGCTTGGTATGGCATATGTTGGGCGCGAATACAGCGGGCAATATGATTTTGTTGAAACAGTAGCTTACTGGCCGCTCAACCATCAGGTATCGCCTAAAGAAATGACTCTTCAATGTACAGATTGTCATACCCGCAGTGAAGAAGGCCGGCTTGCCAACCTTACCGGATTTTACCTGCCCGGCCGCGATTATGCCAAAGGAGTTGATTACACTGGATTTGCCATCATTATCATCTCGCTCCTTGGTGTTATCGTCCATTCAATCATGAGGCTGATGGCCCGTCCAAAACACTAACCGAAAAACTTCAAAGACAATGGAAAAGATTAAAATATTCTCCCGTTTTGAGCGATTCTGGCACTGGACACAGATGGCCACAGTAATACTGCTCACACTTACAGGTTTTGAGATTCATGGAAACTATTCACTCTTTGGATTCGAAACTTCAGTAAGATTACATAATGCAGCGGCTATTACCTTCATAATTCTTGGTGTAATAACCATCTTCTGGCTCATTGTTACCGGGCAATACAAGAATTTTATCCCGACACGCGAAAAATTCAAGGAACAGATTCAGTATTACACCTCAGGCATTTTTAAAGGTGCTGCTCATCCTACCAAAAAATCTTTTGGTAATAAGTTGAACCCCCTGCAAAGAGTAATTTACTTAGGATTACTGATACTTATCTTCCCGGTACAAACTTTTACAGGACTTCTGTACATGTACTATCATTACCCACAAAACCCCATTGATGCCAACGGATTGTGGTTTGCAGTAATTACACACACTTTTGGTGCTTTCCTTATGGTTGCCTTTGTAATCGTACATGTTTACATGACAACAACCGGACACAGATTGTCAACCAACATTAAAGCCATGATTTCGGGTTACGAAGAAGAACCCGTTGAAGAAAACAAAACCGAAAATCAACCTGCCTAAACAAGTAATAATATGAAAAAGATAGTTTTTGCAATTGCAGTTGTGTTTGCCCTTGCTTCTTGCAGCAAACAGGAAAAATTCTCCTCAGCCGATGCCATGGTTGATCAGGCGCTCAAAGAAATTAAGCTGATTACAGCCGAGGAACTTGAAGCACTGATGAACAGCGAAGAGGTTTACACTCTCATTGATGTGCGGCAGGCCGAAGAGCATTACCTGGGTTACATACCCGGATCTGTGAACATTCCAAGAGGTAGTCTTGAGTTTAATATTGGTGACTCAACTTACTGGGAAAAGGTTGGCCTTTATATGCCGCTTCCCGAAGAGAAAGTTATTGTTTATGACCAGAAAGGCAAAAGAGGGATTCTGGCAGCTCAAACTCTTCAAAAGCTTGGCTATACCAACATCTTCGCCCTGAAAGATGGTTACAAAAAATGGGAACTGACCTTCCCCGACCTCTACGAAAAAAATCTTGAAATGCTTGGTGGTGGCAGCCACGATGCTCCCAAATCGGGAGGCGGTTGCTAAACCATTCATAATACAAACAAAAACAAACAGAAAAACAAAACAATCACTTAAAACAACCAACAACATGAACAAATTAATGCGAATTTTCCTGGTTTTGGCCCTTGTGCCTGCGCTTATTCTTACAAGCTGCAAGAAAGACAATGATGAAACTACTTTTGATGCTCAGAAAGCATTGACCAAGTATCTGGTTGCCAATAATATGGATATCAATACAATTATAGGTGGATTTGTAATGAGTGCCCCGGCTGATGGAAATGTTTCGGCCAAATATGTTATTGACATCCGCACTGCAGATGAATTTGCTCAGGGCCATATAGAAGGTGCTCACCGTGTTGATCTTAAAAACATTCTTACTGAGGCCGCCAAAGCTGACAAACCTATATTGGTAGTTTGTAAATCAGGCCAAACTGCAACACACGCCGTTGCTTTGCTCCGTCTTTCGGGATATGCAGATGCAGTTGCTCTTAAATGGGGTATGAGTGGTTGGAATTCAACACTTGATATCTGGTCAGCCAACATAGGAAGTGTTGCCGAAGGAAATGCAAACTGGGTTTCTGATGCTGCTCCTGCCAACCTCACATTTGCCAGCCCTACATTTTCAAGCACGGACACCATTCCTGCCAATATTCTGAAAGCCAGAGTTGCTGCAGTTTTGGAAGAAGGTTTTAAGACCATTCAGCCTGCTGATGTTTTGGCTAATCCTGCCAATTATTTCATCAACAATTATTTCAGCGAAGCAGACTATGCTGGTTTTGGCCATGTTAAAGGCGCTTACCGCATCAATCCATTGTTGGTTGGCGAAGCTCAGGTTAACTTCCTCGATCCATCAAAAGAAGTACTTACCTATTGCTACACCGGTCAGACTTCAGCTGCAATCACTGCTTACCTAAGGGTTATCGGATATAATGCAAAGAGTGTTATGTGGGGAATGAATAAATTCTACAATTCAAACACAGCATGGGCTGAGTCTCCCAACAAATGGAAATCAACCATGGCTAAGAATCTTCCCATTGTAACTGGTAACTAATAATTGTATACCTATGAAGAAGCTGATTCTTGCAATAATTGCTATAGCAGCTCTCAGCGCAACCCGGGTTTCGGCCCAGGGTTGCGGCGGAGCTGCTTCTGATGAAGGAATTAAAATGTTCGGATTTCTGCAGTCGCAGTACGAACATCACATGACTGAACCTTCAAAAAACAGTTTCACCTTCGAAAGAGCACGCATCGGAGCCATGGGTAAAATCCCATACGACTTCTCTTACTATGTTGTGTTGGAACTGAGCCCGTTTATTTCGTCAAATCCTTACCTGCTCGACGCTTTTATTACCTACGACCGTTTTAAAATGGCCAAACTTTCATTAGGCTCTTTTAAAACCCCTTTTGGTCTTGAAACCAACACCGCTTGTAATGGACTAATGACTGTTTACCGTTCAACTGCTACCCTGCAGATGGTGGCTCCATTCCGTGATATGGGTGTGATGCTGCTCGGTGGTGATGAAACTACTTTAGTTCAATACCAATTGGGCTTGATGAACGGAGGCGGATTACTTAAATTTGACAACAACAAAAAGAAAGACATTGTTGGCCGCGTGGTGCTGCATCCATTTGAATTTCTTTCGGTGGGAGGTAGTTTCCGCTATGGATATCCTTCATATTTGAATGATAAAGACACCCGAACCACTATTGGCGGGGAACTCAAACTCAAATATAAGGGTTTTACTGTTTTGGGTGAGTATATCAACGATCAGGGCGACTACAACCGCGACCTCGGCGGCGGATGCAGCGGCAATCTGATTGAGCTTGGCGAAAAACGCAGCGGAGGTTATGTTACTTTGGCTTACCTCTCAAAATGGAATGTTGAACCCGTTTTTATGTTTGATTTCTTCGATTCCGGCAACGCAACCGGTTATAAAGAAAGCAACATGACTTTTGGTGTTAATTATTTCTTCAACGACTGGACCCGCCTGCAGGTGAACTACATTTACCGCGCCGAGTCTCCTGTTGAAGTTCCCTCTGACGAAATTGTTGTTCAGGTACAGGTTAAATTTTAATTCTTTAAACAATGAAAAAACTATTTTTTGCTTGCATAGCTATCATAGCTTTTGGTTTTACAGCCATAGCTCAGGATCTTATTTCAGTTGCTGACCTGAGTGCCAAATTAAAAGACCCGAATGTAGTTGTTGTTTCGGCAGAATTGGAAACAGAATATGCAAAAGTGCACATCAACAATGCAGTGAATGTTTCATACAAAAGCCTTGAGAAAAAAGGTGGTATCGAAGGTTTGCTCAATACTCCTGATGAACTGGCAAAAATCTTCGGTTCAAACGGGGTGAGTGAAAAGAAAACCATTATTGTTTATGATGAGGGTGCCGGAAAATACGCTTCAAGATTGTACTGGACTCTTAAGTATCTGGGAGCCCCCAATGTTAAGGTACTTGATGGTGGTTTGGTTGCATGGAAAGCAGGCCGTAAACCTGTTACCAAAAATCCAAGCAATGTAAAAGCTGAAACTTTTACCCCTTCCGTTAATAAAGCCATCTATGCTGATATGAAGGAAGTGCAGGCAGCAGCCGGAAATGCCAAAGTTATTCTGGTTGACTTGCGCGAAAATGTTGAATTCAGCGGCAAAGACCCGAAGAACAACAAAGGCCGTATTCCTGGTTCAATTAATGTAGACCATACCACTCTTATGGCAGCCAACAGCACTTACAAAACTAAGGCAGAACTGGAAAAAATCTTCACAGCTGCAGGTGCAACCAAGGATAAAACCATTATTCTGGTTTGTCCAACAGGTGTAAGAGCTGGAAAAGGCTTTTTAGCCCTGAAATCAATCCTGGGTTATCCCAACGTTAAGGTTTACGAAGGTGGCGTAAACGAATGGGCCGCCTCTTCAAACAAACTGGATAAGTAATTTTGTTTTCCTGTTTGTATTGCCGGGTGTTGCTTGTAGCAGCATCCGGTTTTTCTTTTCCTGCATGATAAAATCAGCCGGTTAAGCCAATTCAGTTAATGTTTGAAATTAGTTTAAAGCAGAGATTAACCGTTTGACATTTACAAAATTGAAATTTTAAAAGCTTTCATTACTGTTACTTTTTGTACCAAGCAAATCTGCAGCAAGGCAGGAATGAACCGGAATAATTGCAACCAAATCCCCGGGCTTAAGTTGTTTTGCCCAATCACTGTCAAGCGTGAGTATTCCATGTTCCTGCGAAACAGAACTTAAATGATCCTGTCCCTCTGCTGCTGCCCAGATATTGTTTTGAAAAGGAACTGCAAGGCCGAAGGTCTTTCTTCCTTGTTCAGGTTGCAGGAATTCTTTTGATAAATGCACGGCACCACCATAAATCAGCGCTTCGTTTCTATGCGGATATACTGAAATAACCGGGCAGATTACAGCCGCTGAAATTTGCCCAAAACCGCAGGAACCTAAATGCATTTGCATTAAATCGTAAAAAACAAAATTCCCGGGTCTTATTTCGTCAATTCCATAAAAGTCGTCAGCCAGGCTACAGGAGGGAGTATCGCCGGTTGATACAATCAAATCGGGATATTTTGCTTTGTAACGAACTTTAAGCTGTTGCAGGATATCTTTGGAATTTTGGTGAGCGGCCAATATCTCATCTGCACTCTGAGCTTTGTAAGTTTGTCCGGCATGGGTGAGAAAACCTTTGAATTTTAATGGATAAGCGGAAGCAGCAGAAATGATTTGATCAATTCCTGAGTAGTCGGTGGGTTCCAGGCCAGCTCTGTTGTTGCCTGTATTGATTTTTATAAAATATCCAGCCACACTCCTTAGTTGATTGCCAAGTGCAGAAGCTTGTTCAGGCATATCAAACAGAACATTCAGATCGGTTGATTCAGCTAATAATGCAGCCGTTTCACTTTCTCTGATATTAAACGGGAAAGCAATGGTGATATCTTTCCAGCCCTCAGTTGCAAATTTCCAGGCCATACTAACCGAAGAAACTGTAATTGCCCTGATCCCTCCATCGCTGAACCATTTACCAACCTCAGGTGACTGATGTGTTTTAAAGTGAGGGCGGAACAAAAGCTTATGAATGCTGGCTTTGGTGGCCATGGCAGCAATATTTTTTCTGCACTGCGCTTCATTAATCATGAGCATAGGCCTGGTGATTAAATCAGAACCTGTTTTGACAGACATTTTGGTTTGTTTTTGAAAAGGTAAAGGTAACTCCAATAATTCATACGGTCCAATGATTGCGATTGAAAAATTGTTTAATACAACCTTTATTTGAGTAGTTGATAATCAAGTGTATATAAAATAGAGAGCCAGCTAATATGTTTATGTTTGATTATAACAATAACTTCTGAAAATCATTGATTGAAATGCTTCAAATGTTGTACTTTTGCACCGCAAAAAACAAACTCAAACATCAGAAATTTATGAAAAGGCTTTTTATTTTGATTGCCGTTACAGGTTTTCTTTTTTCATGTTCCAATTCCTCTCAGGCTCCCGCAACCGATGACTCAGCAACACAAATCAACGCAGCTGAAGACAACCAGACGGTTTTTGAAAATGACATGGAAAATGTTGCTTCATTGCCGGCATTTTGGATCAATAGTAAAGTTGTTGTTAAAATGGATGAGGTGCCTGCCCACTCAGGCAATTTTGCTTCCAAACTAGATGCAACGGAGAAATATTCCATTACTTTCAGGGAATATTTTTCAAATATCAATGCACGGCTTCCTAAACGAGTAGTTGTAAACGGCTGGTACTATCTTCCTGAAGCCAATGAGAAATCTGGTATGGTGATGGATATCAATGAAAACAATCAGACCTACATTTGGAAAGCATATAATTTTTCAGATGTTAGTAATATTACGGGTCAATGGCAAGAGTTTACTGCATATTTTACTATAGATCAGCCTATTAAGCCTGAGCATCAGATTAAAATATTTGCATCAGGTTTTGGTGAGAAGTTGTTTATAGATGATCTCAAGATCAGCTTTGAATATTAAAGAAATCTTGAAATTTTAGAATATGGGGCGATCAAAATCTGGTCGCTCTTTTTAATTGTTTTTGTTTGTATATACCCATTCTGCATCTAGTCTCAACATTTCCTGGTAGGTTATTTTTTTCTCTCTGGCTTTCTGCAGAACTTTTTCCTTCCATTCGCTATTGCTGTCAATAGAGTTCATTATCTTTTCAATTTCAGCCTCCTTACGCGCTTCTGCATCAGCCTTGATCTTTGATTGATTCATAATAATGTTTTCATCAGCAAGCAATTCATAAGCCCTGTTGATAAAACCATAAGGGAAACGATACAGGTTTGCTTCGGTGGCCATAATAATGATCACATCAGCCTTATTTAATTCCTGCTGCAAATCAAGATCTGCAGTCTTCTGTGGAGAAGGCCAGGCTGGGTTATGCGCTTCAGCGTTATAGTACCAGAAATTGTTGTCAGCGAATATTCTTGACGAATAACCCTTGCCAAAAATGTTCCAGTAATAGCTGTCGGCTACAACCAAAGCATTGGGCCTGATCTTGTTAAGCTCATCTCCAAAAAATACTTTTGGATATGCCATTTTATAGTGAGGTATTTTCCAAAGTAAATTCATCCCTTCAGCAATATCGTAATCAGGATTCCTGAGTGTATCGGGTGTTTCAAATCCATTCCATCCAAAATCAACCATATCTATTTTCTGGTCTCTTTCAATATACCTGATCAATGAATCTGTTGCCAAAGCAGCACCATAGGCACTCCAGTGAATGCCGCATTGCGGGTAAAGGGGATAGGTAGCTGTATCTTTCATTTTCACAAACCATTCATTGAAATCAACAACGGGTAGTGAGTTTCGTGCAAATTCCCGCTTAAATTCCTCATAGTTCGTAGCGGGCCCCGAAGGTCTGTTAAGGTATTCATCCGGGATATATTCAGGAAAAAAACTTGCCTTACCCGGGGCGAACACAAAAATGAGGGTTTTGCCCGATTGTTTAAGTTTGTTGTAAACAGCCAGTGATTTGGAAGCATGTTCTTTTATCACATCCGAACCGACAAAATCCCATCCTTTAAATGCTTTTATATAATTGATTTCGTAAAGATAATTGTTCTTACCTATGATTACGCCGTTGGCCAAGGCAGTGTCGAAAACCGAAAATGCTACCTGATTATTGATCCTGACCAGCAAAGGCCTGAAACCAATGGTATGTTCAAAATAATTATTAAACGCTTCCTGATAACTGCCATCCAGCACTTTGGCAAGTGTTGCTACCGGATTTTCAGGTACACTGTATGAACCTTTGAGCGGCGTTTCGTCAAATACCGGAACCGTGCGTTGCAGCAATGGCAGTGCGATCATGATCATCAGCACTCCGAATAGTATGTTTTTTAACCGCTTCATCTCAAAACCTGAAATAAATAAACGGATTAAAACCTGAAGAAGTTATGGCAGCCAGACTAACGACAAAAAATACAACCGAAGCCAAAGTCATCCAGATGAGTACTGAAACCTTCTGTTTTTTTGCATATAACTTCATTTGCCAGTTTTCTATCTTACCAAAAGCGGCCCAAACTGCGAATAAGGCTGCAGGAATCAGAATTATCCAAACTTTCTGACTGATATAAACAGCAGGTCCGGGTGTAAAACTGAACATTCTGGCAATGTAATCCCAGGCATAGGCCATGGTTTCTGATCTGAACAACACCCAGCCTACCAGCGTAATGATAAAAGTTATGAAGATTGATGGATATTTGCCGATGGCTTTGAAGAACTTCAACAGGAAAAGGCGGTCGGCGATCAGGAAAAACCCGTGAAAAGCGCCCCAGACAACAAAATTCCAGGCAGCGCCATGCCAAAAACCGGAAATCAGAAAAACAAACCACAGATTGAAGTATAATCTTGCCCCCGAAACCTTTTTCCCTCCGAGTGGAATATACAGATAATCGCGCATCCACCTGCCGAGAGAAATGTGCCATCTGCGCCAGAACTCACTGATATTCTGAGAAATATACGGGTTATTAAAGTTTTCCAGAAAGTCAAATCCAATCATTCTGCCCAGTCCGATGGCCATGTCAGAATAACCGGAAAAGTCGTAATATATTTGAAAAGCATAGGCAAGAACACCCATCCAGGCAGTGGCAGTGCTCATCCCGTCCGGACTTTGGGCAAAAACGGTGTCTGCATATTCTCCCAGCACATTGGCTATCAAAACTTTTTTGCCCAACCCAAGTGCAAATCTGAAGAAACCTGTCAGGCGATTATCCACATTCTCATTATCTCGCCGGTCTTCAAGTTGATCAGCTACTTCATTAAATCGAACAATAGGGCCTGCAATAAGCTGCGGAAACATCAGAATATAAAGTGCAAAATCGCTCATTCTTTTTAAAGGAGTGTGCACCTTGCGGTAAACGTCCACCGCATAGGTCATCTTTTGAAAGCTGAAGAATGAAATTCCGATAGGCAGCGCTACTTTTGTCCATTCAGCAGGTTTACTGCCCATGGATTCAAGTAAAAGATTGAAGTTTTCGACAAAAAAGTTGGCATACTTAAAATACAGAAGCATACCTATATTCAGGGCAATGGAAAAGGCTACCAGCAGCCTTTTTTTCCGGCCGGAAGAGGTATGCATTATTTTTACTGCATAAAAGTCGGCTACTATTGACCCGGCAACAATAAAAATAAAGGTGGGAGCACCCCATGCATAAAAGAAAACGCTGGCGGCAAGAGCAATATAGTTCTTGTATTTTGTTTTGGCAAAATAGTAGAATAAAAGAAATACCGGCAGGAAATACAATAGAAAAAGGCTGCTGCTGAAAACCATGAGATTTTGCGCTGAAATTGATTAAGATATGGTTGGCAAATGTAGTGAGTTTGTTTAATAAGAGAGCGAACACTTATACTTTTTTTAATATTGCAGACATGTTTCAGGCTGTTGAAACGATAAATTCCATGTCGAAATACGATCTTGTCAGTAAGAAAAAAAATCTATTGGGAATAAGGAATAAAAAAAAGTTACCTTTGCTTAACATGTTTTATCCAATCAATTATGGAAGCGAAGAATATTACTTTCAGATTAAGTTTAATTATGGTCACTTCCCTTTTGCCAATCCTTATATTCGGGCAAACCAATACGTTTAAAATAATAACCAATATGGGGTCCAATTATGATTTTGCGCATTCAATTGCTATTCAGCCTGATGAAAAAGTAATTGTTGCCGGGGATAGTTATGGCATTCCCTGTATGATTCGTTTTGATAATGAAGGGGCACTAGATCCTTCATTCGGGAATGAAGGGAGAGTATTTACGTCCTGGGATGGTGGCAGTAATCCAGTGATTAATGATATTACTGTTCTTTCTGATGGCAGGATTATATTAGGGTCTAGTTATTATAACGGAAATAACAGGGATTTTATCTTGGCTTGTTTCAATCCGGATGGAACTATTGATGATAGCTTTGGGAACAATGGGACTACAGTTACTCCGATTGGAAATTTTGAAGATATATGCTTTGCAATAGCTATGCAACCAGATGGCAAACTTTTGGCTGCAGGAGGGTCAAATAAATCTTTGGGTGCATTTGATTATAATTTTGCCCTGGTCAGGTATAATCCGGATGGAACGATTGATAATTCCTTTGGCAATTCAGGAGTAGCCATTACTGAAATAGGGCTCTGCAATAGCATTGCTTATTCAATTGCTGTACAACAGGATGGCAGGATTTTACTGGCAGGTGAGGCTCAGGACAGTTTGTTTGCCTTTAATGATTTTGCAGTTGTCCGTTACAATGAAGATGGATCTCTGGACAATACTTTTGGCATGGATGGTAAACTGAGAATATCTCTGAGTGAAACATATGATTATGCAAAATCCATGGTTCTTCAAGAGGACGGGAAGATAGTAATCACTGGTTATACCCAAAACGGATTACACAACTATGATTTTGCTCTTTTAAGGCTGAATTCAGATGGTTCATTTGACGATACTTTCGGGAATAATGGAATTGTTATTACTGATATTGGTAATGATTTTGCCAATTCTATTGCTATACAACAAGATGGAAAAATTGTGCTGGCCGGAAGTACAACAACAGGGACTTTATATGATTTTGCAACACTCCGTTATAACCAGGATGGGTCTTCGGACGAAACTTTCGGAGAAAATGGAGTGATTATAACATCATTTGGAGCCGGGGATGACGAAGGAAGCTCAGTCGTTATCAGAAATAATGGTGAAATTCTAATTGCCGGGATGGTTAACACACAACCAGGTAGCTTTGATAGTGACTTTGCATTGTTGAGGCTTTTTTCTGATCTGACAATAGGAGTTAATTATAAAAGCATTGATCTAAGCATCATCAGTGTTAATCCAAACCCGGTAGCAGAAGGTTTCACTATCAATTATTTCTTACCTGAAGCAGGCAGAATTTCGATATCCTTGTCAGATATACAGGGAAAAAAGATTCAGATTCTTAAAGATGATAAACTACAAACAGCTGGCAGACATAATGATAGTTTTCTATTGAGCAGCACGATTTCTCCAGGATTGTATCTATTGGAAGTAAAGACAAAGGATTACATTAAATCGATCAGGATTATCAAACAATAGCTGGAATGTCATGTTGGATCAAACCATTTTGTTTACAAAGAATTTATTTAGAATGATTCACGGTTATATATATTTTAACCGATTTCAATATTTCCATTATTATGGGAAGAAGATTAGCCCCAGAACCTGTAACTTTGAATTTCTCAATAGTCTGATGAAAAAGTTGCAAATTAACCGTTTCTTAAAAACTCTTTAAATTTAATGATTTATGAAGAAGTCTTTTATTCTTATTATTTCCTTATTGCTACTCAATATTATAGTTGTAGCACAGTGGAATCCTTCAAAAGGTTTATATTCTGAATATGTCAGGTGCCTTAAGGTAAGTGGGGATACGTTATTCGCCGGTGCAGCACCCGAGATTTATATTTCAACTGATTATGGAGATAACTGGGAGTTGATTGGCAGCAGCCCAAATCCTAACGACGTCTTTTTTTCCATTCTTATAGATGGAAATTATATTTATGCCGGCTCAACGGAATTGCTGATGGTTTCATCGGATCGTGGCCAGACATGGACAACGCATCCTGATTATAAAGTTGTAACAAGTCTGATAATGGCTGGAGATACGATAGTTATGTCAGCCAATCGAAAGGTTTATTTCTCAACGGATCAGGGCAATAGTTTTGTGTATGGAGGATTACAACATTCCTCAGATATACGTGATTTGGCTTATCTGAATGGAGTTTTCTATGCAGCCACCCATTCTGGCTTATTTAGATCCTATAACCGTGGCCTAAGCTGGAGCAAATATAGTAATATACCGACGTTGACCATTATAGGGTGGGAAGGACAACAAATAAGATACCCGGAGATTCTCACTTTGTCAGCTCATAACGGTTCACTTTATGCCGGAGGTATTCAACGGCTTTTTACAACGGATGATGGTGGAGAAACCTGGAATATAATTGCGGATCTAAATTATAGTCCGGTAGCAGCTGTTATTGTTAGCGATGAAGATATATATATATCATTTTTTTCGAAAACTTTTCATTCGGCAGACCACGGAGTAAATTGGACAATGATTTCAGAAGCTGGTTTTGATTGTCTTGCTAAACAAAATAATTATATTTTTGCAGCAGGGTGTTATAACTTTTATAGAGCAGATGCAAAATTTGACCATATCTTCAAAAGGATCGGAGAAGGAATGAAAACACTAACAATCAGTGAAATATATGAAAAAGATGGCGAACTATATTGTTTAGCTAAAGGAGAAGTCCCTGATTATATTACTCCAAAAGAATATTTCATGGTTGCTACTTCTACCGATGGGGTTTCCTGGGTTCCAAAGAAAAATTTGGATTTCTATTTTTCAGGGGGTTTTTATCAATCAAAAAGTGATACGATTTATTATGGGTATGATGGGAATAAAATTGCAAAACAAACTCTGAATAGTAGCTTCTTTAAAACATATGATAGTCCTGCCAATGTAAGTTGTTTTGCATTTTCAGGAGATACCATTTTTTGCGGAAGTTCACAGGGCGTAAATTTTTCTGCGGATTACTGTCAAAGCTGGACGAGGTGCAATGATGGGATATGGTCATACGACATTACAGACCTGTTAATGGTCAACGATACGCTTTTTGCATCCACACGGGATCAGGGTGTTTTCCGTTCAACAAATCGCGGAGCTTCCTGGTCAGAGGCCCGGCAGGGAATTATAAATATGAATGTCAACAAACTTAAATTTCTGCAGGGGAAAATCTATGCATTTACCGACACAGGTTTAAGTTTCTCGGCCAATGGAGGAGTTTCATGGAATAATCTGAATTCCGGAATAGAATCGATAAAAGTCAATGATCTTGTTATTCACGGTGATGCTCTTCTGATTGCAACCGTTGATGGTCTTTATATTTCACACAACAACGGATCAAACTGGGTCAGATGGAATTCTGGTTTAGAGGGTATGGAAACCTTATGCCTCTATGCTACAGATGATAAAATCTTAAGCGGAACAAAAGATCACTCAGTCTGGTATAGACCATTGAGTAGCCTGGGAACTAGTGAGATACCTCATGTTGAGTTTGGGTTCAGTGTTTATCCTAACCCGGCTGGAGATTTTCTTATCATAGTTAATAATAATTATCCTGAAGTGAGAAATTACGAGCTTCAGCTGGTAAACACACTTAGCCAGGTAATTTTGGACACAAAAATTACCGAAAAAGAGGCTATTGTAGATCTGAAGAAGTTGAAAAATAAAGGAATGAGTTTTCTTCAAATCAGCATTCCTGAATTGAATTACACTGAGACCAGAAAAATTATTGTGAAATAGTGGCTGTAGGGCATTCCTAGTTTTTTATTTATCTGATGGGATAAATAATATTTCTTCTTTTGCATGTCACCAAACAGCCGCATTATAGATATTTTTCCATTAGTCTTAATTGGGCTATTATAAGCTTGGGTACTCAATGCTAATCAAATGGGCTAATGCGTCAAGAATAATGACATTAATGTAAATATGATTAGAAATCCGGACTTGAAATTGTCCTGAATTTTCAATGCTTACTTTTTATTCTTATACAGCCACAGAGCATCGCGCTTGATCATACTGTCGAGAGAAATATTTTCTTTTATTGCTTTTTCTTCCAACATTCTTATCATTTCGGGGCTATTACGGAGTTGTTTCTCGTAGAACTGAACGTTCTTTTCTATTTTTTCAGGCACTTTTACTTCCGGTTTAGGATAAATACCTTTTTTAGCAAGCTCATAATCGGGGAAAACCAATAATTCGTAGAAGTTTCCTTGGGGCTTCAATTTGCCAAATGACTCCCAATAGGCCTCCTTTGTCATTGAAACATAGTGGATTGCCCCATTATGGTATTGTTGTAATTGAAACAAGTTGTGTGCTACAAACACGAACAACAGAAATATGGGTGCTAAACGAAGACATCTATATTTTGAAAAATTTAGGTGATCTATAAATGCTGCAATAGGGAAAGCCAGTAGTCCATACATGTCAATAAAAGCGCGGTTGCCATAACTGCCACCAAACCACCATAACCACCAACTTGCCAATATCCAGGTATTGATGACGAAGTAAATTACTATTGGGAAAAAGAGATGTCTTTTATTTTTATAAAGCCAGTAAAATCCAATTATGGCTATAATCATGGATGGGGTATATAAGAGCCAGCCTTTCCTGTAACTGAATAGAATATTGATTAATTGTGGGTTGCCAAAGAAAAACTTTCCCCCATCGCCGTATCCATTAAAAAAGAATGTTCCTGCTGTTGATTTCCAATAAATAATTTGTGGCAGCCAGGTAATTAGTATAACTACACCAATGATAAGAATGTGGTGCCAGTTTTTCAGCAGTGTAGTAATCCGCATTTTAAGTTCATAAATACTGCCGATTTTCCAAAATGGAATTATTATCATTACTACAGCATTTGTTGGCCTTACCAAGGTAATCAACCCCAATATAAACCCAACCAGAACAGCCTGATAGATTGAGTTATTCTTGTAGTATTTGTCGATACAATACGTTAACCATATTATCAGAAAAAAACTGAATACATGCGAAAAAGCCGGTTCTCTTGTGTTGTAATGAATTAGGTTAGTCCCAAGAGTAAGTAGTATTAGGACTATTGAAATGGTTTTAGATGAGTAATACTGCCTTAGAATCTTTATTAACAATATTAAGGCTAGAAGAGTGTAGAATAAGGATGCTACGATCAAAGCATAATTATACGCGGACGAAAAGCCGTCTGCATCCTGCCCGGTTAACTTAAGGAAGTAATGAACCGGAACAACAAAAGGAGAATACATTATTGACATGCCCATTGTTGTCATGATTACATATTTCCCATTGGGCGCAACAACCGGCCAGAATCTGTCAGAGAATTTTCCAGGGCTTTTTGCGACGAAATCTAAATGAAGATCATGGTACACCAGAATTGCCGGCAAAAAAGCATAATAGTGCAAAACATCCCCGTATATTACTACTCTGTTCTTATTTTCAACAGTGAGTTGAATATTCCTGAGGATCAAAGTAAGCATTATAAATAAAACGGTTAATAGAAGTATAACCGAATCTTTCGAAAGTCTCTTTTTTAAATGTAGAATCATTGTTCTTAAAAGTTTTAGCTACTTAATTATTCGCAATAGGGTTCAAAAGTATCTGCTTTTAAATTGTCAATCAAGAGGGGCGTTTTACTTCTGTTCCATACATAAACTTTAAAAAAGTCATTTTCATTTCTGACGAGTGGTGTCATTCTTGCAACTTCAATTTTTCCCCAGCTGCCCGGCTTATACATATTCGTATCAATTGAATATGACCTGTAATGGTATGCTCCCTCTTTTCTTTGAAACGTCAATACCAGCATGGGTAAATTATCCTTAAAACCCTTGGGTATAAATACATCAACCGAGGCTTTTACCCAGGCATAATCACATGCTGTCAGCCCCCTGAAAGTAGTACGAATTTCGGGAGAAAACTCAATATCCCCGTCCATTTTCAACACATTGCCATGGGTTGAATCAAACAAAAAGTGATTGTTGCTTTGAATATTGTCTTCTTCAAAATCGTAATAGCCGATATTTCGTTTTTTAAACAGGCTTTCATCTGGCATTACAGCATTGCTATTGAAGGTAAGGTCAGGCGCAAGCAGCAACTTGTCTGCTTCGGTTATTGCGGTTTTCCCAAAAATTGCGAAATAGTACTTTTTCGTCATTCGGTAAGGCTCAATAATGAAATTGTTTAACTGCCATGTTTGGAATAAGTTAAGCATGATAAAGAAAATAATTAGTAAGTATGACAAGCTTCTAACTATTATTTTTGAATTGCCTAAATATTTAATTGTATACCCTAATGTAATAGCCAGTATGGGATATAAAGTAATCATAGGCCTTATACTAAATGAAGCGCCATACCACCATTCTGTCCAACTGGCAATAATATAGAAGGAAATCAGGGAGTAAATCAAAGCAGGGCTAAAAAATGATTTGTTTTCGCGATAAAGGAAAATAAATCCAACCAGAGCAAATATCATTACCGGAGTGTAAATGAGCCATCCTTTTCTAAAACTAAATAAAATATTTATGATATGAGGTGACCAGATATCGAGTCCTACACCCGGATTTTTGTAACTATCAAAAAGAATATGTCCGGTTTCGCTGTACCAATAAAGGATTTGAGGCAACGCAACAAATATCCCAACGAAAATTGCGGCTAAAAACTGGTGTTTATGCTCAATAATTTTTAAAAATTTGGCATGCATTGTTTGCCTGTTGTAAACACCCCATGCAAGTGGAATAAATATAACCATAACTTCACTTGGTTTAACCATGGCAGTAAGGACAATAAGAATAGCCAGGTAAATCATGTTTCTGATTTTATAAGTATTATGCCATTGAATAGAGTTCCAGATTATCAATGTTACGGTCAGGAAGAGAATATTGGCTGTTTCGAGATTTTTTGTTGTTTGAAAATGAAAATAGTTGGTGCCTAAAACAATAATTATAAGAACAATAGTTGTAATCTTCTCAGAAAAATAATTTAAAAGAATTTTTCTTAGATAAATCAATCCGATTATTGTATAAGAAATTACACCTAAAGCTAAAGAATATTGGTAAGGAAGGCTGAATCCATCTGCAGGATATCCTGAAAAAGAAGCCCATAAATGTCCGATAAGAAACCATGGCAGATAAAATATTGACATTCCCATCAGGAAAAAGAAAATTGGATTTCCTTCCGGGCCTGATGAAATTTGATACAAAGTTTCTGTTACTTTATATTTTTCAATTATATCGTAAATCCAGCTTAAATCATTTAATCCATGATCAAAATGAATGAATAATGCTGGCAGATGAATATAATATCCCAGCACGTCCCAGCTTAACTCGTTTAATTGCAGTGTGATGATTCTAAAAAGAATTAGAATTATGCTGAGAATAATTACAACAATCAATGAGCTACTTTTTAGTCTGGAAGAAAAAGGGAACTTCATGGTTTTTTTTGCGAAGTAACGAAAATTTTTCCAGATAGTCTGTTAAAAGTGCCTTTGAGAATATTTTTCTTTTGTCAGATATTTTATCTATATAACATATAATCAGGAGGTAATGGAAATTCTCATCCTAAATATTTTCAAAGTGTCACCTGATAAATAAAATCTTAGGATTTTCAACTATATCCTTATAAATAGTATCAGATTGCTCAGCATAATAGTGATATACTCATTTATTGAATTATTGTAATGCATAGATGATATGAAAGAGATGTGTATGTATGACATGAGGGTTAAATTATTGTGCTGCAGTATACCAAAATACCTTTAATTTTAACAGATAGAATAAGGTTAACTTTTTTAATGTTAATTAAATCGCTTTAAAATCTCATTAAATCTCTCCTCAGCCCAAACAGTATAAACAGAGTCTGCACTGTTCAACAATTTCTCCTTTTCAATTTTGGTTCTAAGCTTTACATCCGTAGTTGCCATGTTCTTGTAATACTCAATTAATGTTTCCCGGTTTTTTGAAACTCTGTAAACCCATTCTTTTTTTTCTGGTTCAGTAATTTCAAAATCAGAGTAAAAAATACCTTGAACACCAATTTTATGATTGGGCATAACTAAACTTTCGTAATAGTTAGGTTGTAGTTCAGTTTGTAGGAAATTTATCCAAAATGATTCTTTTGTCGCAGCTGCATAATGTATCAAACCCATGCGGTATTGCCAGGTTTGAAAAAGGTTGAGCATGACAAAAGCGGCAAGTATAACAATTCCGGTTACATTTAACCAAATCTTTTTAAAGCCGGCAATGGCCTGAAAAACAGCAGCTATAGCCAGGGCAAATATGCCATACGAATCAATATATGCACGGTTTCCGTAACTTCCGCCAAACCACCAGCACCACCACGATGAATTGATGTAAGTAGTAAGCACCAGCACAGTTAATACCTGCCAGAAAAGGTTCCTGTATTTGAACCACAGCAGAGGCAGGCCGATAAAAACCAGCGTCATAAGAGGTGTGTAAACCAGCCACCCTTTGCGGTAACTGATCAGGCTGCTTATGATCTGAGGATTGTTCCAGAAGAAACCTTCTTCGCCGTAAGTATAATGAAACCAGCTGCCGCTTACCCACTTCCAGAAAAGAAGTTGCGGAGCCCATACAAGCAGAAATGCCGCCACCATAACCAATAAACGATAGTAATTCTGAAGCAGGAAGCTGAAACGGCTAACCAGAGGCGCACCAGTGAAGAACAGCACCATAAACATAATATTGGTTGGCCTTATGAGTACAATTAGTCCAAAAATCAGGCCTGCTGCGATGGTTAGCAACCAGCCGGGATTGTCAAACCACTTTTTTATTATGCGGTAGAATACAAGAACCAGCGCAAAACTATAAATGTGGCTCATGGTAGCTTCGCTGCTTACATACCATGTAATATTGGTGCCAAAAGCAACTACGATAAGTGTTAAGGCTGTTATATTTTCATTAAAATGTTCGAGTAAAATCTTACGCAATTGCCATAGACCTATCAGAAAAAAAATCAGTGCGCT
>JANJXJ010000024.1 GCA_024709105.1 Lentimicrobium sp.
GTCGATCGATTTTTAGAAAAACCGAGGGCCGAAGAAACGTCTTCGCGCCTTTGAGCGATAGGAAAATACGTCATTACGCCCGAAGTTTTCGATTATATCGTTAAATCCGGAGGAGCCAGAAAGGCGGATGAGGTGCAAAAAAATTCAAAGATTCAAAGATTCAACAATTCAACAATTCAACAATTTCCCGCCGAAAAGGCGGGACTCCACTTCCGCCGCCGTTGGCGGGGGTTCTGCCGTTTCGCAAAGATTGCTACATTAGACTCACATCAGTCGGGCCAGATAAATGAATTCTATAGTTTCTGTTAGAACGTCCTTCTCCTTGAGGAGAAGGTCCCCGAAGGGGTGTGCCCCGCAGCAGCGTAGCGAAAGCGGGGGGATGAGGTGCAAAAAATTCAAAGATTCAAGGGACTCATAACTTCAATTGTAGCAGGATGTAATCTTTGAATCATTGAATCAGTAATCTTTGAATAATCTTAACCCGAAGTAGCGCAACGAAAGCGGGGGATGAGGTGCACCTCCCCGCAACCCGCCTTTCAGAATCCCGAATTATAAAACCAGCCAATTTTGCCTTGCCGTCTGTTTTCATTCCCTTATAACGTCGTGTAAAAAAATTACATTTTTCGATTACGGATATAATTATATTTGTCGGTTTTAATTTGAAGCACAACGTATTCACCTCCTCAGCACAACTTATTTTTTGCCAATGAGAACTCTTATAAATCTGCTGATTGTCAGCATTATATTACCAGTTGCGGTATTTGCCCAGGACATGGAAAACAGGATGCTTGCCTACACCAACCGCTGTCTGGTTAGTGCCGATATAGATGGCGATGGCGACCTTGATCTGGTTACCGGCGGATTAAATAACCTGCAATGGCAAAAAAACCTGGGTGATGGCACCTTCAGAAACTACCTGATCACACCCGATTACAACGATGTAAGAGCGTTACATGTCTGCGATTTTGATGGCGACGGCGATGTGGATATTCTGGCTTCATCTTATACAAACAATCGCATTGTGCTGCAGCAAAACAACGGCAATCAGGTGTTTACCGAGATTATTCTTTCCAATTCGGCGGGAGGTACCGAGTTTATTGATGTGGCCGATATGGATAACGATGGCGATCTTGACATTGTGGGCGCCGCCTTTGAAACCGATCTGATATATCTGCTTACCAACAATGGCAGCAACAACTTTACGCAAACAACCCTGGCCAGCGGCATGGACGGCGCCTATGCAGTAAGGATTGCCGATTTCGACAACAACGGCTATGCCGATATTGTTGCCGCCGCATATTTCAGCAACAGAATTATTTATCTGCAGAATTCGGGAAACGGCACCTACGTAACCCAAACCCTTACCAGCACCCAAACTAATCCCTACAGTCTGAGTGTTACTGACCTTGATAACGACGGCGATGCAGATCTGCTCTATACTTCAGCAGGCGGATATGGCTGGTTCAGCAATAATGCCGGTACACTAACACAAAACATACTTACCACCGGTGCCGGTATCCGTGAAATAATTGCTGCCGATCTCGACAACGACGGGCACAAAGACCTGATTGTGGCCGATTATGATGAAGACAAGATCATCTGGCGAAAAAACAATGGTAATCAAACCTTTGGATACAACACCTATATTGATTTTCTGGTAGATTACGCCTCTATGCTGCAAACGGGCGATTTTAACGGCGACGGGTTTACCGATATTGTATCCGGTTCGAGTTTTGACCTGAAATATCACCGAAACACTGCCATCCAGAATTTCACCAATCTGCGGATTGAGCGGTATCTGGGAGATGCAGCAGCCTCCTGTACCGGCGATTTCGACGGCGATGGCGACAACGATGTAATTGCAGTGGGAAGTATGCGCATCCTCTTCATCCGCAACGACGGCAATGGTATATTCAACACCAGTTATGTTACCCCCGCCAATATTTCTATGGCCTGCAACAGTATTCATGCTGCCGATATTGATGGCGATGGAGATACCGATGCTGTATTTACTGCCGATGCCTATGGTTATCCGGGGCTTTCATGGATTGAAAATCTGGGTGCAGGTGAATTCGACATTCATACCGTTTACGGGCTGTCGGAAGCACATGGCGTTTATCCGGTTGATTTCGACTTTGACGGGGATATGGATGTAGTGGCTACAACGCTTGACGGACATAATGTGCATTGGTATGAAAACGATGGGAACGAAAATTTTACCCAGCATCTGGTTTCGGGCAATTACTATTATCCGCTCGATGTTGCGGCTTTCGACTACGAAAACGACGGGTTGATGGATGTGGTGGTTGCCTATGGCGGAAGCACCGACAGGGTGGTATTGCACCGAAATCAAGGTAACGGATTTGTAAACTGGGTAATCAATTCGGCTGCTTACGGCGCCAATTCGGTTGCAGTTAAGGATATGGACGGCGACGGCGATACAGATATTTTATCCAGCACCTACGACGATAATAAAATCATCTGGTACGAACACCCCAACTATACCCCTCATGTTATTACCTCTTCGGCAAGCGGTGCCATACATGTGGATGCCGGTGATTTTGACGGCGATGGTGATGTGGATGTGGTATCCTGCTCAACCGGCGATAATAATGTAAGCTGGTACAGAAACAGCGGGTCAATGAGTTTTACCCGGGTTACCCTTACGGGAAGATTACCCGATCCTACCAATGTTTCGGCAGGAGACATCAATGGCGATGGTGTTCCCGAAATGTTTTCCACCTGCAAAACCACCCACGCTGTAGCCATGTATGGAGCCCCGTTGAGCGGCCCCCCTTTGCCGCTTACCGATTGCGGACATCTTATCATTTCAGAATACATCGAAGGCAGCTCAAACAATAAGGTAATCGAAATTTACAACCCCACCTCAGAGGCAGTAGACCTGAGCGATTATTCAGTAGCTGTTTATCAGAATGGCAGTGTATTCTCCACCCAGAACGCCCCTCTGCAGGGAGTACTTCCATCGCTGGGAACCTATGTGGTTGCACATCCTTCGTCAAATACAGCCATACTTGCCCTGGCAAACCAAACCTTTGGTTTTGGTTTTAATGGTGATGATGCTGTGGCGCTGCTGCGCAACGACGATAAAATTGATATTATCGGGAAAATCGGGGAAGATCCCGGTTCACAGTGGTCGGCTTCGGGAGTCTCTACGCAGAATATGACTCTGGTCAGAAAAAACACCGTAACCAAAGGCATCAATGTCAACCCGGCTTCATTCGATCCCTCTGTGCAATGGACAGCACTGCCACAGGACGACATCAGCAACCTGGGCAGTCATGTGTCGGTTTGTTCTTCCATTTGTACACCCTCAGTAAGTATTTCAGCATCGCTGAATCAGATTTGCAGCGGAACCCCGGTAACATTCACTGCAATTGCCGAAAATGCAGGAAGCAATCCATTCTACCAGTGGAAACTCAACGGTAACAATACAGGCACCAATTCGGCAACTTATACCAGCAGCAGCCTGAGCCACAACGATGCCGTGCGTTGCGAAATGACCAGTAGTGCACCTTGTGCCATTGTTCCCGGCGCTGTGAGCAACAGCATCATCATGTCGGTTACCCAAACCCTTACCCCGTCGGTAAGCATTTCGGCAACAGCTACCACAATTTGCACCGGAACAGCAGTCACTTTTACTGCCACTCCGGTTAATGGAGGAACCAATCCTCAATACTCATGGAGAATCAATGGCAATCCGGTTCCGGGAGCCAGTCAGGTGCAGTTTACCAGCAGCAGTCTTAATCATGGAGATGCAGTGAGTTGTTCTATGACCAGCAGTTTATCATGTGTTACCACAGCTTCTGTGGTTTCTGCACCCATAAACATGCAGGTTAACCCATATGTAACGCCATCGGTGAGTATTTCTGCAACACAAACTGCAATATGCGCCGGAAGTAATATAACATTCACCGCCACACCGGTTAACGGAGGCAGTAATCCGGCATATCAGTGGTTGCTTAACGGAAATCAGATACAGGGAGCCACACAATCAACCTATAGCACAACCACCCTGGTAAACAACGATGTGCTGAGCTGCAGAATGACCAGCAATGCGGTTTGTACTACTGTTTCCACAGTGTTTTCGCAGGGGATTACCATTGCAGTAACACCTGTTTCGGCTGCTTCAGTCAGCATTACTGCCTCACAAAATGGCATTTGTTCGGGCGATTTGGTGGTATTTACAGCCAGTCCGGTAAACGGAGGCACACAACCGGTTTGGGTATGGAAAAAGAATGGAACTGTAATTCCTGGTGCAACCGAAAGTACATACGAAAGCTCCACTCTTGCCAACAACGACATCATCAGGTGCGAGATGAGCAGTTCGCTGCTATGCGTTGCTCCTGCTATTGCGGTTTCCAATTCTATAACCATGCAGGTGAATAATCCGGGTACACCATCTGTTTCAATCAACGCCAGTCAAACCGTTATATGTGAGGGTACTACAGTTACCTTTAATGCGGTTCCGGTGTTGCCAGGAAGCTCGCCGGAATTTCAGTGGTATAAAAACGCACAAGCCATCGCAGGCGCAACACTATCAACATACACTACCAGCGACATTGCACATAACGACCAGTTTTACTGCACATTGCTGAGCAATGCATCGTGTATTACAACACCCGGTGCCACCTCCAATATCATTACCATCACCATAAGCGAAGGGGTGATACCGGCATTGAGCATTGTGGCCAATCAAAATCCGGCTTGTACCGGCAATCAGGTTGTTTTTACTGCTATTCCCGAAAATGGCGGAAATGCACCGCAATGGCAATGGAGAAAAAACGGGGTGATAATTCCCGGGGCAACGCTTCAGAATTACAGTTCATCAACGCTGGTGAACAATGATATGATTTCGTGCGACATGGTAAGCAATGCAGCCTGCCTGTTAACGCCCAATGCTGTTTCGAATGTTATCATCATGGACATCAGGCCGTTGCCTCAGCCGGAAATCGCTTTGGACTGGACTACATTGTATACAACTGCAGGTTTTTCTGCTTATCAGTGGTATTTTGAGGATCAGGCCATTGCTGGAGCGGTACTGCCGCAATATGAAGCCACCGAAAATGGCAGTTATAAGGTATGGGTCACCGACGGGAATGGATGCACAGGTATGTCGCCGGTATTTGAAGTGCTTACAATAGCTGCAGAAATGCAGGCATTTACTGATCCGGTAATTGCGCCCAATCCCAGCCACGGCCATTTTATTCTTTACCTCAACAGCCTTGCCGGGAAAGCCAGACAAATCACCATTTACTCAGTTTCCGGACAAAAACTAATTCAACAGCAGGTTTCTGCCGCTGACAAACAATTGCATGTTGATGCCCATAGCCTGGCCAATGGATTTTATGTCCTGGAAATCCAGGCAGGAGAGCGGGTGTACAGAGCAAGGTTTCAGATTATGTGAGTTTAATTTTGTGAAAGAAGGGGGGAAGATTCAAAGATTCCAAAATTCAAAGATTCAAGAATTCAAAGATTACTACAGTAGCCTCCCCCGCTTTCGCTGCGCTACTTCGGGGCGCTCCTTCGGTCGGGGGCAGATAAATGAATTCACTAGTTTAAGTTAGAACGTCCTTCTCCTTGAGGAGAAGGTACCCGAAGGGGGGATGAGGTGCTAAAAGATTGCCTTCAGTAGCCTCCCCCGCTTTCGCTGCGCTACTTTGGGGCGCGCCTTCGGTCGGGGCAGATAAATGAATTCACTAGTTTAAGTTAGAACGTCCTTCTCCTTGAGGAGAAGGTCCCCAGCGGGGCGCGCCTTTGGTCGTGGAAATGATTAGATGATTAAGAGATGTGATGAATAGTTGATTCAAAGATTCAGAAATTTCCAGCCAAAATGGGCGGGACTCCGTTATCCCCGCCATCGGCGGGGGTGGAAGGTAATCTCTTCCATTTTTCCGGACAACAGTGAGAAAGAATATAAGCTCACCGAAGGTAAATTCATTCTTTTAAAAGGTTCTTCCTTTTAAAACTTTGGCCAACCTAAGAATATCTTGATTAATTTTACCTTTCTATTCCGAAAAAAGGAGAATCTGCTGACAGTTGCCTTCAGGATGGGCTGACAGTGAATCTTTAAAACGGCAATATTCAATTATCCCATGAAAAAAAACCTCATCCTTGCCCTCTTTCTCCTGTTTGTACTTACATCACAGGCTCAGGCTCCTTTTCACCGTGGCGTAAACCTCACCGGATGGTTTCAGACCTCAGATGCCGGATTGATACAGTTCAGGAAATTTACAATCAGGGATTTTGCTGAAATAAAAAGCCTCGGCTGCGATGTGATCCGGTTGCCGGTTAATCTTCACGATATGACATCCGGTGCCCCGGATTACCTGATTGATCCCATTCTTTTTTCTATGCTTGACTCTGCCGTGACGTGGGCAGAAACCCTGCAGATCTATCTGATCATCGACAACCACTCTTTTGACCCTTCGGTAAATACCAGCCCCGAAATCGGACAGGTTCTCACCCGTGTATGGCCCCAGATAGCCCTCCGTTACAAAGACCGTTCGGAGTTTATATACTACGAAATTCTGAACGAACCCCATGGCATCTCAAATCAGCTTTGGGGTTCCATTCAGCAACAGACCATCGATGCCATAAGGGCCGTTGACACTAAACATACCATCGTTGTGGGGCCTTCAGGTTACAACAGCTACAACGATCTGGCCCAGATGCCGGTGTACGCCGATACCAATCTGATATACACCTTCCACTTCTACGATCCATTTCTGTTTACTCATCAGGGAGCCAGCTGGACAAGCCCTTCCATGGAATCCCTTGCTGGTGTTCCTTTCCCTTATGATGCGGAAACAATGCCTGCATGCCCGCCCGAACTGCAGAACACCTGGATAGACGATGCTCTCGGCTATTACCATACCCAGGGCAATGCAGCATATGTGCATTCACTCATTGACATTGCTTTGCAGTTCAGGGAAGCCAGGAATGTTAACATATTCTGCGGAGAATTCGGCGTTTATATCCCCAACAGCGACAACGAAGACAGGGTTGCGTGGTACAACCTAGTGAGTGAATATTTTAACCAAATGAATATTCCCTGGACCACCTGGGATTACAAAGGCGGATTCGGCCTGTTTGAAGCCAATACCTATGAGTTCTTCAACCACCATCTGAACATTCCCCTGCTACAGGCCCTCGGGTTGAATGTACCCGAACAGCAGGAATACACTCCCTTTACCGACACAACCGGTTTCACCATTTACGACGACTATCTGGGTTCAGGGATCAATGAATCAAGCTATGCGAATTTTGAGATCAATTACTACTCCACACACTATCCCAACAATGAAGAGTACTGTCTTTACTGGTCAGGCGGACCTCAATACAGTAACATCGTACTCGATTTTGTGCCTGACAAAGACCTCTCGCAGCTTCATCAGTCAGGTTATGCCCTTGACCTGATGGTGCGGGGTAATGTGAGTGACATCCGTTTCGACATCCGCTTCCTCGACAGCAAAACATTGATTCCTGAGGACCATCCCTGGCGTATGAGAACCACCCTCAGCAACAGCACAGCAGTTTGGGACAAACGCTGGCACCACCTGCACATTCCGTTGAGCAGCTTCACAGAGCAAGGCTCCTGGGACAATAACACCTGGATTGAACCACAAGGTCTGTTTGACTGGTCGGCAATCGACCGCTTTGAAATTGTTGCCGAATATGGGTCATTTGATGGCAAAGAGGTTTGGTTCGACAACATCCGCATCACCAATCAGGATACAGCCACTGTCATCGAAACCGGTACCCTTGGGTGGATAAATCCCGGTTTCCGGAAACCGGAGGTCACCATCTCTGCGGCACCCAACCCGATGAGCAGTTCCGCCACCTTGAAATTTTATCTTAGTGAATACAATCAGGCTTCTCTTTCGGTATACTCTGCAGCCGGAAGTCTGGTAAAAACACTGTCCCTGAGCGGACTTTCACCCGGAAGCCATGCCCTGGAGTGGGATGGCCGCGATCATTCCGGTAAGGAAGTAGCACCGGGCCTTTACATCTGCCGGTTCAGCGAAGGCAGCAGACAAGGATACTGCAAGTTGCTAAAGCTGCCGCCGGTAAAATAGACATCGATTGTATAGAGGTACTGATTACCAATAGCCGAAGCCGTTTTTCAGCTGCCCTGTTTCATGCCGGTGAAGTCTTCCTCCAATGCTGATGAAATCGGTTTCCATGGGATGGGAAAAGAAAAACCCGGTTCATAGGGTGCTGTGCAGGGCTCTAACTGTTAAGATCATCCAGCAGTGTTTTCGAGTCTTTCCATATAGGGTATGAGCGTTTTTTCCACAAGCGGTAGCCAATTATTCCTGAAGCAGTCAGGATGCTCCAGTACCCCCCTTGAATAATCACAAGCTTTTCCACCAGGGAAAATTGCATCAAACGACCGGGACTACTGAATGAAAAGCTAATGCCGAAACCGATCAACACAATGATTACAAGCACATAAAGCCACTTTACGCTGAAATACCGGTAGCGGATTTCATTTTGCATGAGTAGTTGCAGCAAAGGGAGGGAGTAATCAATATTTTTCAGGGTCAGATATTCTCTGCGGAAAAAGAAAGTTCCGATAAGAAAGGCGGTTACATAACATAGCCCCCCCAGGCGATCGTAGATTGTAAGATCGGGGTCAGGATTAATGACAAACAGCAATGTGTATAGAACCGTGCAAATCAGGTACATATAAAAGATGGATTTCATCATCCGTTTGTTCCTGCTGTCTTCTTTTTCCATACGGCTGATCAGGTTATCCACATCAATTTTGTGGTTACTGTTCAAATTTTCGTTACTTTGATTCATTATTGCCTCCTTTCATCATGTTGCGAAGTTCTTCCCTGATCCGGTGAAGTTTTGTACGCACATTGGGTTCTGTAATTCCAATGATTTCGGCCATTTCCCGGCATGAAATTTTTTCAATGGAAAGCGAAATCAAAAGTTTATCGATCACGGTCAAACGGTTGATTGCGTCATGAAGAAGGTTCAGCTTGAGCTCTGTTTCAATCTTTTCCATCATTCCGTCATCCTGCATAAGGTCTGCAATTCCATGCTGGTCCATTGAAAGGGAGAATGCTGAACGGCGATTTTCTTTCAGAATGTAACTGAGGCAGGTATTTACTGCAATGCGGTAAATCCAGGTGCTGAGCATGGCTTCACCGCGGAATGAACCAAGATTGCGCCACACATTGATCATCACCTCCTGTTGCAGGTCTTTTGTGTCATCGATCGAACGGGCATAATGCCGGCAAATATTCCATACACGTTCCTGGTGCTCTGTCACAATTTCCCTGAAGGTTTCTTCTTTTGCTTTCATTTTTGATCTGATCTGGCAATATGATCATCGGGAATAACAAATGTTACATTTTTTTTAAAAACAGATGCATTAGCTGTGATCTCACGCTAAGGTACGGAAGTGGAATGAAAAGTGAACGATTTAGAAGTAAAATATCCCTTGATTTGTTAACTTCCGGGATAACCCTGGATGAACGTGTGGTATGCAAAGAATGGGTTCTTGTATTAGGAAACATTTTTTATCCCCACTGACTCCTGATAAAAATAGGGGAATATTCCGTATTCATAGCAAAGCATTGAATTATAGCAGGATTTATCTCCCTCTCTGGGGTCGATTTATTGATTCAAAGATTCAATGGAGATCAAAGCGAATGAAACGAAAAAGAGCTTCCGAAGAGATAAAGGGATGGATTCAACAATTCATAGATTCAACAATTCAAAGAATACTACAATAGCCTCCCTAGGGTTGGTGAAAAGATTAGTTGATCAGATGATGAGCGACTTTAGCTGCCTGATCCGCTGAAAGCAGCGGGATAACAAAATCCATAGTTTTTGTATATATTTGACGGTCAACAATTGTTTAAAATACCATTTCCTTTTAAAGGATAAACAAGTTTTAAGGTTTTGGGTTTGTTTAAGGGGTTTAGTCAAATTGCAGTTTTATGAATAAAAGATTGACGAATTCCATAAAAATCATTTTTCTGGTTTTATGGATCAGTCCCTGGCATGGTGTGAGTCAGAATACTGTCAAAGACTTAAATGCTTTGAAGGATATCGGTGATTTTA
>JANJXJ010000035.1 GCA_024709105.1 Lentimicrobium sp.
GTGCAGGACATTTTTTTTGCTTTATAACCCCGATATGATCCTGAAAAAACAGTCTGGACAATCTGATTTTAATAATAACTTTTAACCAATCTTTAGAATTTATATCTAAAATTTACGGTCAACCGTAAATATTTATACCTAAAAATTACGGTTGACCGTAAATATTTGTATTTTTGTCAAAAAATACTGGTCATGATTTTGCATCGTCAGTTGTTCGGTAAGATTAAAGATTCTCTGATTAACAGAGAGAAGATTGTATTAATATATGGTCCCAGGCAAGCGGGAAAAACTACATTGTCAAAAGAAGTAATTAAATCTTCCGGGCTCAGAACTCTTTCAGTAAATGCTGATCAATTAAAATATATTGATGTTTTGTCTAGCCGGGACTTAAATAAACTTCAATCTCTGGTAAGTGGATACGAATTATTGTTTATTGATGAAGGTCAAAGAGTGCCTGAGATTGGGATTAACCTGAAAATTCTTCACGATGAAATTCCGGATTTAAAAATATTGGTTACCGGCTCATCTTCATTTTTGCTCTCTGACAGGGTAACAGAAGCCTTGACTGGCAGAAAAGTGATATTTACACTTTTGCCGGTTTCAGTATCAGAGTTAAAGCAATCATTCAATTCTTTTGAAATAGATGATCAGTTGGAGGATCGCCTGATTTACGGATGTTACCCTGAGGTTATCACTACTTTAAATTCAACTTTAAAGGAAGAGTTGCTGATTGATATAGCCACATCCTATATCTTCAAAGATATCATTGAAATGGAGAATATAAAGTATCCGGTAAAAATAAGAGAATTGCTGAGACTTCTGGCTTTTCAGGTAGGTTCTGAAGTTAGTATTCTTGAATTATGCCGTACCACAGGAATGAATCGTGAGACAGTAGAAAGGTATCTTTTTCTCCTTGAGCAGTCATTTATCATTTTCAGGCTCTCCGCATTCAGTCGGAATCAAAGAAATGAGATAAATAAATCTCAAAAATTTTACTTTTACGATAATGGGCTCAGGAACACTCTGATTGATAATTTCAAGCCACTTGATTACCGGACTGATACAGGAGTGCTTTGGGAGAATTTTGTTATATCGGAAATGATAAAGAAAAAGCACAATAACAGGTTATTGTCAAATTATTATTTCTGGAGAACATATGCCGGGGCTGAAATAGATCTTGTTGTTGAAGAGGGGGGGAAGCTTTTGCCCTATGAGATTAAACTGAAAAAAAGCAGAAAAAGTGCACCAAAAGCATGGGCTGAAGTATATGGCACTGAGTTTTACTGCATAAACAGGGATAATTACCTGAACTTTCTTTAATTTTATACTCAGGTAATAATGAAAAACACCTGAAGAATATAAATCTGAAAAAACTATTATTTTTGGCATAGTTTTTTACGCTAACGAGTCTCTTACTTAAATCACAAAATCATGATCAGAAAAATATCAGCAGCCTTTACTTTTTTCGTTTTAGCTGCTTTGTTTTCAAGTGCACAGGACAATGCCACTCAATATCCCATTGATAAGGATACTCAGCTTATTACTTATCAGGAAGTGGTTACACAGGCGGGAACAGCGGATGAATTGTACATCCGGGCTATTGAGTGGATCAATACTCAGTACAAAAATCCTGCAGATGTATGCCGGATTCGTAATCGCGAAAGCGGAGTAATCGAGATTCTTCATCGTTTTGAAATTATAAACGACGAAGCGGATAACAAGTTGATTGCCGGAATTGTAAATTATACCCTGAAAATAGAATTCAAGCCGGGCCGCTACAGATATACCCTCAGTGACTTAACCCTAAGGCAGTCCACGCGCTTTCCGGTTGAAAAATGGATGGATAAAACCGATAAGATGTATTCTCCTTTATGGGACTCCTACCTGAAACAGGTAAACCGGCAATCGCTGGAGCTTGTAGAAAGTCTGAAAGCCGGCATGCAGCCGCCCGTGGTAAAGGAAGAGGAGAAGTGGTAACTTTTAATGATCATTTTTCGAAGAAGCGGATTATTCCGCTTTTTCTGTTTTTGCTCTTTTAAACCCCTTGTAATCAACCTCTTTCTTTTCTTTAATGAAATTGATTAGAGATTGTGCAGTAGTTATATAAAGTGAAGTGCCCTGATCGCGCTTGCTGAATTCGTAGCTGCTGGCGATATAACTGCTCATTCCCACATTGTAGTCTTTGTTAAGATCAATTGGCTTGCCATTACTCATAATAATAATCGCATCGGTGGCTTGCCCTGCTTCATTTTGTACAATTGAGTAGGTGATTCCTGAAGCCTGAAGATCAATGCTGTTGTCGCGGTTGAATGAGGTGATTATCAATTCTTTGATTTCTGAGGCATTCAAATTGAAAAGAACAATTTCATTTCCAAAAGGATCGAGTTTATATATGTCCTTAATGGTGATATCGCCTTGCGGTATTTTGTCAACCCTTATGCCGCCGTTATTCTGGAATGCAATTTCAACAGGATCAACAGCAGCCATGCCGTCGGTCATCAAACAACCAAGTTCGTCTTTGCCGGAAATATCATTCAGCGCTTTCCCTATTACAGTATTTAGTTCCTTGTTGTCGTTGTATTTTTCCAGTAGTGTTTGCAAGCCCTGATCAATTCCTTTGTGGTCAGATACTTTAAGGAGTTGTGCCGATTTTTTTACTAATTGTTTGTCAACCAGACACAAGGTAGTCATAGTTACATATCTCAGGTTTGAACCAGCCTGTGTAACCAACGTTCCGTTAAATTCTTTGGGGGCGTTTGCAACTGTATGGGTGTGCCCTCCGATAATCAGGTCAATTCCTGAAGTATTTTCTGCCAAAACAACATCATCTTCAAAACCCAGATGCGATAAAACTACAAAAACATCGCAACTGTCCTTAATCCATAAAAAGTCCTTAGCTGTTTCAATGCCACTAGTGAACTTGATCCCTGATAATCTTGAAGGATGAGTATCGGGTAGCCCCGCCGGATTGATCTGAATCAACCCCAGCAAACCAATTCTGATCCCTTTTTTCAAATTTAAAAATGTGTAAGGTTGAATCCTGAGAGATTTTTCTTTGTCTGTGAATGTAATGTTAGCTGCCAGAAATGGAAAACCAGCCTGCGAAATTCTTTTTTCCAACACTTCCTGCCCATAATCAAATTCATGATTTCCAACAACGGTGGCGTTGAAATTGCTGTAGTTCATCATATCAATGATGGGGTATCCTTTGTCAGGATATTGGTCAACTACCGGGTTTCCGGTAAAATTATCTCCGGCGGAGAGTACCAAAACATGCTCATAAACCTGTTTTATGCTGTCTATCAGTGATTTGAACCGGGGAAAGTTGTCGATCTTGGCATGCATGTCGTTAACAGAAAGAATCACAACCCTGGTGGTGTCGCTGTTTGCAGACAGACTGAAGATAGAAAACAGAAAAATTGAAGCAAGAATTAAAGTGCGTCTAATCATTTTCAAAAAGTTTTTCGTTGTATTCAAAATCAATGGTGTACAGCCTTTGCAGGTGAATCAGACTCCCGTCTGTTTCTATTTCATTTCCAAAACTGTCGAGTATTGTTGGTAACTTTTCAGGGAAATCGGATTGCAACTCTCTGTAATAGGCGCGAAGTGCGTCCAAAACTGTGGCTCCGGTATAAAGATTTAGCCCTGTGTTGTTTATGAAAATTGTCATGGCTTTTTGTTCCGGCTTCAATATTACAACTTTTTATTTAACTGTAAGTTAAGAATAAGGCCGGAATTAAGAAAGATGCTTGTGTTCAGTTATTTCTTTCAGATAAAAAGAAGTTTCCCGATGTTTGCCTTTTTTATAAAAAAACAATCTTTTGTTTAATTATTTGGGCATATAAATTGAACAAAACCAAACAGACGCTGTTAAAGTTCCGTTTAAACAACTGTAATAAGGAATGACTGAAATTAGTTGACTTCTAACACAAAGCCTTTTCCTATTTTTGCAGATTGTTTTGCTGCAATTCCCAAAACTTCAGAAGAATGATTGAAAACAATATAATTACCGGATTTTCCAAGCTTTCCAAAGATGAGAAACTAGAACTCCTGGCCAGCCGGCTAGGCCTTTCACCTGAAGCGATGAACAGCCTCAGGTCGTTCTGGCATAGTGATGCTGAAGTCCAGAAAACGCTGGATGAATTCAGCGAAAACACCATCACCAACTATTTCTTTCCTTACGGCGTGGCTCCCAATGTAGTGATAAACGGAAAGGTTTACATGGTTCCTATGGTGATTGAGGAAAGTTCTGTAATTGCAGCGGCCTCCAATGGTGCCAAGTACTGGGCTTCAAAAGGCGGTTTCCATTCAGAAGTACTCAGCACTGTAAAGATAGGGCAGGTGCATTTTATCTGGAAAGGTAATTTTGAGGAACTGCAATCGCACTTTCCCAAAATGAGAAAGTTGCTGCTAGACCGTACGGCTGCCATTACAGCAAATATGGAACGAAGAGGCGGAGGTGTTTTGGCGATGGAACTGCTTGATAAAACCGATGCGCTTGATCATTATTATCAGCTATCGGTAAAGTTTGATACCCGCGATTCCATGGGGGCCAATTTTATCAACTCCTGTCTCGAAGAATATGCAGCCGGACTCAGAGAGTATGTAAATGAAAGCGGCTGGTTCGAAGGTGAACCTTTGCAGGTAATTATGTCAATCTTATCGAACTACACTCCCGAATGTACAGTGAAAACCTGGGTGGAATGTGACGTTAAGGATTTTGGAGATATTGATTCATCAATGAGCGGGGAAGAATTTGCCCGTAAGTTTGAAAAAGCAGTTCAGATTGCCACGGTTGATGTTTACCGGGCAGCTACGCACAACAAAGGCATTTTCAACGGAATTGATGCTGTTGCCCTTGCCACCGGTAATGATTTCAGGGCGATAGAAGCCTGCGGACATGCCTGGGCAGCTCGCAATGGCAAATACAGCAGCCTCACCGAAGTTTCGATTGAAAATGGACGATTCCATTACAGCCTCACACTACCCATAGCTTTGGGTACTGTCGGCGGGCTGACTTCGCTGCATCCAATGGCTAAGTTTTCGCTTGAGATGTTGGGCAATCCTCAGGCTCCCGAGTTAATGCAGATTGCCTCTGCTGTTGGGTTGGCCAATAATTTCGGGGCATTGCGCTCGCTTACTACCAAAGGGATTCAAATCGGCCATATGAAAATGCACCTGCTCAATATTTTGAATACCTACGGTGCCGATGACCGCGAAAAGGTGCTGGCAGTTGAATACTTCAGAGATCACAAAGTTTCTTACAACTCTGTTGCAGCATTTCTTGCGTCTTTGCGCAACGGACAGGTTATCAATTAAATCATGAAACTGCTCCACAAGGGATTTGCGCACGGAAAGCTTTTGTTATCAGGTGAATACCTGGTAATGCATGGCGCTGTTTCGCTGGCAATGCCGGTTAATACGGGGCAGTCAATCGAGATATTTCAAACCGGAAGTACATTCCTGGAATGGCAGGCTTTTGATACTACCGGCAAATGGTTTGATGCAGTTTTTTCAATGCCTGATTTTTCAATAATCAGCACAAGTGATTCTGAAACAGCGTCAAAACTTGCTGATTTTCTTGTCAGCTCAAATAAACTATCTGGCTGGTTACCAGATTCCGGACAGGGTTTGCTGGTTAAAACTACCCTCGGGTTCAACCGTAAATGGGGACTGGGAAGCAGCTCATCGCTTATCGCACTGTTTGCAGATTTTTCCGGAGCTGATGCCTTTGAATTACATGCACTTACATCGAAAGGGTCAGGCTACGATATTGCCTGTGCCAGTGCTTCTTCTCCAATTCTTTATCAAATCAAAGACGGCAGCAGAATAATAACTCCTGTTGATTTTTCTCCTGAATTCTCTGAAAATCTGTATTTTATTTATCTCGGGAAAAAGCAGGACAGCAGCAAAGAAGTGTCAGAATTTCTGAGAAAACCAGCAGATTTGTTTAAAGAAGAAGTTGCCCTGATCTCTCAACTGAGTCTTGAAATGCTGAAATCTGCCAATCTTGGGCAATTTATTTCAGTTGTCGAAAAGCACGAATCTGTTATGGAGAAAGTGCTAGGGGTTGATGCAGTGAAAAGGACTTTATTTTCTGACTTTCCCGGAGCTATTAAATCGCTGGGAGCCTGGGGCGGAGATTTTGTTCTTGCGGCAACATCCCGTGATCTGGCTTTTGTGAAAGACTATTTCGGACAGAAGGACATGCATACAATTGTGCCATTCTCTTCTTTTGAATTAAAGAATGTAAATGCTGCTTTAAGTTGATCAAACTAGCTCATCCATGCCACAAATAAATCACATACCTGAATCCGGAATAACAGCAAGCTGGCAAACGCCTTCAAATATTGCGCTTGTCAAATACTGGGGTAAGCATGGCCGGCAGTTGCCGCGCAACGCATCTTTAAGTATAAGTCTTAAAAATGCTGTTACACGTACAACTGTTAAGCTATTGCAGGCTTTGCCCGGTGAGGAGGGAAAAATAGTTTCTTTCCTTTTTGACGGTAAGCCCAATGATGCATTTGCTTCTAAGGTTCAGAAATATTTTGACTCAATTCAGGGTGAATTCAGGTTTCAGGAAGCTGTGAAATTTGAAATTGAAACATCAAACAGTTTTCCGCATTCTGCCGGGATTGCTTCTTCGGCTTCGGCAATGGGTGCCATTTCATTATGTTTATGTGAGCTTGAACGCAAATTGAATCCTGATTTGTCTGATGAAAATCAATTTTTCAGAAAGGCCTCGTTAATTGCACGACTGGGTTCAGGAAGCGCTGCCAGATCAGTTTATGGTGGGTTTACCGTATGGGGAAAACATGCTGAGGTTTCCGGATCTTCTGATGAGTATGCCATTCCGCTCAGCGAAAACATACACCACCTTTACCATGGAATCAAAAATACCATTCTGATTGTTGAAGCATCCGAAAAGAAAGTTTCCAGCAGTGCCGGACATAACCTGATGAATGGCCATCCTTTTGCTGAAGCCAGGTTTGTGCAGGCAGAAAAAAATCTGGGTTTGCTTCTTAAAGCATTACAATCGGGCGATTGGAATACTTTTGCCGCGATTACCGAAAACGAAGCACTCAGCCTGCATGCCATGATGATGAGTTCAAATCCGGGGTATTTGCTCATTCATCCAAATACGATTAAGATAATTGATAAATTAAAGAGTTTCAGGGAACAAAGCGGCGCACGAGTTTGTTTTACGCTCGATGCCGGACCCAATCTACATCTTTTATATCCTGAGCAGGAAACAGAAAAAGTACAACCTTTGCTTGCCGGGCTCACAGAATTTTGTTACAATGGGACATATATCGACGATTGTGTTGGTAATGGCCCTGTTAATTTAAACTACGCACTATGAAGAATAAGTCCGGAATTTTCTACGCCAAAATATTACTCTTCGGCGAGTACAGCATACTTTGCGACTCCATGGGGCTTACCATTCCTTACACCCATTTCAGGGGCGAGTTGAGCTTTATCAAAGAGGACAAATATACCGACTATGATTTTGCTGTCAGCTCCAATCGCTTGCTTAAAGAATATGCAATTTATATCAGAGGTTTGAAAGACAGCGGCGAACTTCTCTGTAATTTCGATATTGATGCCTTTGAGCGCGATATTCATCAGAGCCTGTATTTTGAATCAACCATACCTCAGGGATACGGTGTTGGCAGCTCCGGTGCTCTGGTGGCGGCTCTTTATGAAAGATATGTACCCAACCACAAATCGGGTGACAGGAAAATGTCGAAGGAAGAGGTGACAAAGCTAAAGGAAGTTTTTTCACAACTCGAATCATATTTCCATGGAACCAGTTCAGGTATGGATCCGTTGAACTGCTATATCAAACATCCTTTGCTTATTCACAATAAAAAAGATGTTTGCATGGTGGGAATTCCCAGAAACAAACATGACAAAAAGGGTGCAATTTTTCTTATAAATACCGGTAGCCCCGGGAAAACAGGGCCTTTAGTCAATATTTTTCTTGATAAATGCAAGATTGATGACTTTATGACCCGGGTGCGCGAAGAAATGATTCCGCTCAACGATGCCTGTATCAAAAGCCTGATCAAGGGCGAAACCAAACGTTTCTTTGAAACACTCAAAGATTTGTCAAAATTCCTGTACGATCATCTTGATCCCATGATTCCTGAGACTTTTAAGAAAATATGGCGATACGGGCTTGAGTCACAATCTTATTACCTGAAACTGTGTGGATCAGGAGGTGGAGGGTTTTTACTTGGATTTACCGAGGATTTTGAAAAAGCCAAAGATGAACTTAAAAAGCTGGATGTTGATATAATTCCGGTGTATAAGAACCTGCAGGATGCGGAATAGCCAAAGTGCTTGAAAATGAGACCTTTTATACTGGATTATGGTGTAAAAGGTCTTTTTTTTGGTCAGCTTCAGGGTTTGACTGAATTTTGTAATTTTAAAAAATCAATTAAAACCAATGCAATGAAGGGAAAAGAGACATTTTCGGTGAGCGGAAATATTGTTGACGTGGTTGCCGGCGAAATATATCAGGGAACTATTCATGTAATTGATGGCAAAATCAGCTCCGTTGAGAAATGCCGGGTTGATGAGACTCAATATATTCTTCCTGGCCTGATAGATGCTCATGTGCATGTTGAGAGCAGCATGCTTCTGCCGTCGGAGTTTGCCCGGCTGGCTGTGGTACATGGTACTACGGCAACAGTTTCCGATCCGCATGAAATTGCCAATGTCCTGGGGATGGATGGTGTAAGGTTTATGATTGATAACGGGAAGAAAACACCGTTCAGGTTTTATTTTGGAGCTCCGTCATGTGTTCCGGCTACTTCGTTTGAGACTTCAGGGGCACATCTTGGAGCCGATGCTGTGAAGGAAATGCTCTCCTGGCCCGAAATTTATTATCTTTCTGAAATGATGAATTTTCCGGGGGTAATCTATGGTGATGAAGAAGTTGCCTTAAAACTGAAATATGCGCAACAGGCTGGAAAACCGGTGGATGGACATGCCCCGGGATTGCTCGGCGACGATGCACGGAAGTATGCTTCGGCAGGAATTACAACCGATCACGAGTGTTTTACTCCCGAAGAAGCCATTGATAAAATTAATGCCGGGATGAAAGTGCTGATCAGAGAAGGCAGTGCTGCCCGTAATTTTGATGCGCTGGTGATGCTGCTGAACGATTACCCGCAAATGATCATGTTCTGTTCCGATGACAAACATCCCGATGACCTGATAGCAGGACATCTCAATTTATTGATTAAAAGGGCGATGCAAAAGGGGATAGATTTTATGAAAGCCATAAGGGCATGTACCTTGAATCCGGCAGAACATTATAAACTCGAATCAGGATTACTTCAGCAAGGCGATCATGCCGATTTGATCATTATTGATTCACCGGAAAGTTTTCAGGTATTAAAAACTTATATCGGTGGAAAGCTGTTGGCTGAAAATGGCATTTCCTTACTTCCGCACGTTGCTGAAAGCGCTCCCAATAACTTTAATGCAGGCCTAATCAGTCCCGAAATGCTTTCAGTTAAGGCAAAACCAGGCAAACTGAAAGTACAGCAGGCGCTCGAAGGGCAACTGATTACCGAAAAGATGCTGGTTGATCCAAAAATCGCTGATGGTTGTGTGGTTGCAGATTCAGCAAATGATATCATGAAAATGCTGGTCATGAACAGATACAGCCCTTCTGCCCCGGCCATTGACTTTGTGAGCGGATTTGGACTGAAAAGGGGAGCTTTGGCTTCCACTGTGGCTCATGATAGTCACAATATTATTGCAGTGGGAGCAGATGATGAATCAATTTGTGCTGCTGTAAATGCCCTGATTGAAGCCAGGGGCGGAATTGCCGTTGCTGAAGGCAACGCTGTGCAGATACTTCCCCTTCCGGTTGCAGGAATTATGAGCAACGACGATGGTTACACTGTTGCCCGGAAGTATGGCCATATCAATCAGGCTGCCGGGAGACTGGGCACCACCCTTGCTGCTCCTTTTATGACTCTTTCTTTTATGGCGTTACTTGTTATCCCTGCCTTGAAACTCAGTGATAAAGGCCTTTTCGATGGAAACAAGTTTGAATTTACCGAATTGTTTGAATTAAATTAATTATATATCTAACATATGCACAACATTACGGATTATTATATATCTTTGCACTGAATTTTAAAAATTGACCACCATGGCTAAAGAGATTGTTTTAGACATCGTTAAGCTGGAAGCAGCTGCAAGCAAACTGCGTGCAATTGCGCATCCTATGAGGATAGCGATCATTGACCTGCTGAATGAGAAAAAGAAGCTGAGTGTTACTGAGATTTACGAATACCTTAAAATAGAACAAGCTGCTGCTTCTCACCACCTTAACATCCTGAAAAGTAAAGGAGTGCTTAATTCAAAGCGCGAAGGAAAACAAATTCACTATTCGGTAAAAGCCTCATCGCTTACCGAGATTGTGCAGTGTATTGACAAGTGCAACGGCTAAAAGCTGCAGCGCAGAAAACAAAAAATCCGGCTGTCAGCACGATAGCCGGATTTTTTATTTTTACCTGTCAAACAGTTTATTCAATATTCCGCTCTTCCTCCATAGTCCAGTTGCTGCGGAGTTCCGTTTCTTTTGGGAAGTAAGTAACTTTTTCGGGCTAAACGTACTTATCGCTAAGCGGAATTTGTAATTCCGCGGTATAAGAAATGCTTTTAAAAAGTATGGTCATAGCCTGACCAAATCCCTGACATATCAATTATGCTCAATTGCCTGATTCATAAAGACTATTCAATATTCCACTCTTCCTCCATAGTCCAGTTGCTGCGGAGTTCCATTTCTTTTGGGAAGTAAGTTACTTTTTCGGGCTGAACTTTCCTTAAAAAATTACCTGTGTCCCATTTCCCGTTTCCGTTGACATCTATTATTGCCTTTAACCGGTATTTTTTCGCAGGCAGGTAATTAAATTCAAGCACTGAAGGCCCTAGTATAAATCGCTGTTCCAGCACAACTTCTTTTTCATCTGTTAGCTGTACAATAATAGGGTGAGGCAATCCGGTGGCAACATTGATTTTAATCATGCCGGTTTCTTCGAGGGTCAATGCTGAGAATTTGAGGGCAATGCTGTCGTTTGTATGCCCGAATAAATTAAAGAAAGTGCTGTCAGGTATTTCAATCCTGTAATTTACCCCCTCCTTTATTTTATTTCGAAAGGTGAAAAGCATCTGCAATGAATCGCTGAATGCAACATCAGGTTCCACAAGATTGGTGTCTGCAAAAAACTTAAGTTTTCCTATTGAGGCGGTTGAAACAGGGTCGGGGAAGGTGAGAATTAGTTCTCTGTCTGGCCTTAGCTTTCCGGCTTTCAGGTTGTTTTTGAAAGATAAAACTGGTGTACGGGGAGTTGTTTCTTTGCTTCTGGAAACCGTTTTGACAGAGGGTGTTAGCGCCAGATCAAGGGTGTCGGGTGTCATTCCGGCATCGGCAACAGCAAGCATAAGGCTGTCGGTGCCAGGTTCGGGTAACCATAAAGTGATTGTGTCGCGGGTTTTATTCCAGGCCGTGATGTTCCAGTTTTCAGAAAGTACTGGTTCAATGGTTGTAAGCGTAAGTGATCTGACCGGTTGCCGGAATGCCAGTGAAATCACATTTTTCCTGATCACACTTCCTTTCAGCAAGCGCTGGGTTGTGTCAACTTCCCTGAAATGGAACAAGGTGTAGGACGGTAAACCGGGGCTGATGGCAACTGGGTTGATTGTCGCATTTTCAGCGGGACTGTGCTCGTGATCATGTCCTTCATGGTCGTGGTGATCGTGTACCTGCATCACCGCAATTGAGTCGGGAAGTGCTTTGGCCGAAGAATCTGGTTGAGCCGCACTGTCAGTCGCTGTTGTTACATCAGTATCTGTCAAAACTTTGGCAACGGAGTCAGAAGCTGAAGTTGCAACAGGCCTGCTGTTGTGATAAACCGGGCGTACCAGGGTATCCAGAAATGCAATATCTTCAGTTGGCATATCAAAAAGATAATTACTGTTGATATCGGTCAAAGCAAATAGCAGGTATTGCGAATCGCGCAGGCTGTTCAGCGCAAATTCTCCGTTCTTGTTGGTTTTGGCCAGGTAATAAGGCCTTTGCTTGTATGGCACCGAATCATAAATGCTGTCGTAAAGCATAACAAAAGCATCCTTAACCGGTTGCAGGTTAAATGCATTGATGAGCCTCCCTTTGATGCTCAATGAATCGAGAACAGGCCCGGTTGAAAAAGCGAAACTGAACCCGGTCAGGGGGTTGGCTTCTGTGAGGTCAACAATGGCATCTCCAAAAAAGAAATTGTAGGTCGAGTTTTCCCGCAAGGGTTCATTGAATTTGATGGTGAGGTTTTTCCCTCTCATCGAAAACTCAGGGGCTTCAGTCATGGGCGGTGACACCACCAGCTGATTGTTTATGTCTTTAAGGCTTACAAATTCGCTGAAAGTAAGTATAATCCGGTCGCCGGCAAAATTTACACTTTGGTTGGCTGGCATTGATTTGGTTACCTCAGGCGGAGTTTCATCTTTTGGGCCGCCGGTAGGTGCAACCGGATTGGCGCAGGCACAGGCCAGAGCCAGCAGTGCAGTTGCAGTTCTGAAAAATGCCCGGTAAGTGGTTGTGTTCAGGATCATTTCTAAAATTCTTGCTGCAAAGATCATGATTTTTTGCCTTTGCTGAAAATATACAATACCAAACGGTGGAATGTTTATCATAGTATCTTTTTGCCTGCGATGTTTTTTTTGTAAAACCAGATATTTTTCCCTTGAATTTGACTATTTTTATCAACCTATGAAGACCTCCCAACTGCTTATACTTTTTTTACTGCCGTTCATTGGCAGCCAATGGCTGTATGCCCAGATTGAGCCAGGTTCCGGAGCTCACTATTGTGCAAATAAAAGATGCCGTATTCATCAGCAATTGAAAAGCAACACAGAGAAAAGAAACTACAACTACGATGTTCATTACCTGCGGTTTAATCTCAATATTAATCCCGATTTTGAAGAAATCTCGGGTTCTGTACTCACTGGGTTCCATCTGAAAGAAAATGCATTACCACAGATAGAAATGGAGTTGAGTACTGATTTTCAAATAGATTCCGTAGTATCAGGGGGTGAGCGACTTTTTTTTACCCATACCGGTGAATATCAGCTTCTGATTGATTTGTCTACTTCTGTTTTACAGGCGGGAGCCGGAGAGGTGGAGGTTTATTATCATGGTATTCCGCCTTCGGGTGAAGGATTTGGCTCTGTTGGCCGTGCTGAAAGAAACGGAAACTGGGGTATGTGGACGTTGTCGGAGCCTTATGGCTGCCGCGACTGGTGGCCGGGTAAAAATGACCTCACCGACAAGGCTGACTCTTTGGATGTTATTGTACATTCTCCCGAAAAATACCGCACCGCCTCCAATGGATTGCTGATGGCAGATGTTGTGGAAAACGGTATAAGAACCTGCCACTGGAAACACCGCTATCCTATTGTCCCTTATCTGATTGCGGTGGCAGTGACCAACTATCATGTCTACACCCAAAAATCCTATCCCCTGGGCGAAGAGGTGGATATTCTCAATTATGTTTATCCCGAAAGTCTGCCGCTTGTTGAAATACAATCTGCACAGACAGCAATGGTTATGGAGCTGTTTAGCGAACTTTTCGGTCAATACCCTTTTATTGGAGAGAAATACGGCCACGCACAATTTGGCTGGGGAGGAGGAATGGAACATCAAACCATGTCGTTTATGGGACGATTTGATTATGAGTTGATTGCTCACGAACTCGCCCACCAGTGGTTTGGAAATGCAATTACCCTCAACTCCTGGCAGGACATCTGGCTGAACGAAGGTTTTGCCACTTATCTTTCTGCCATCAGCTACGAGTATTTTTTTGAAGGGTTTTACTGGCCCCGGTGGAAATCAATTGTAATTCCGTTTGTGGCCTCGCAGCCTGGCGGAGCTGTATTTGTTGAAGATACAACCAGCGTTTCAAGAATTTTTGATGCCCGCCTGTCGTATTACAAAGCTGCACTGCTGCTGCATATGCTCAGGTGGAAAATGGGAGATGAAAAGTTCTATCAGTCCGTGCGCAATTACCTGAACGACTCACGATTATATTTCGGTTTTGCAGGAACAGCAGATCTTAAATTTCATTTTGAAACTGTCGCAGGAATGAATCTGGATGAATTTTTCAGCGACTGGTATTACGGTGAAGGATTCCCGTCGTGGCACCTCAAATGCCAGCAACTGGCGGCAGGAGATTACCGGATTACCCTTTCACAGACTCAGTCGCATGAGTCGGTTTCATTTTTTGAAATGCCGCTACAGGTCAGATTTAAAGGTGCTGACCGCGACACAGTGATGGTTTTTGATCACAACTACAATTCAGAAACCTGGGTAATTTATCCCGGTTTCACCATTGACTCAGTTTATATTGATCCCGAAATGTGGCTGATCTCAGCAGGAAATTCCTGGGAAGTAATCAATAAAACCGGAGAAGTAGAAATTTATCCTAATCCGGCTGATGATCAAATCCGCGTTTTAACCGGGGAACCGCCTGATTATCTTGCCATATACAAT
>JANJXJ010000062.1 GCA_024709105.1 Lentimicrobium sp.
TCCCTTTCTCCTTTTCTTAATAATTATTTTATATTTGCCTGCTGCTTACCGGGATAGAAAAATTGAGTTTAACCAACCACAGCGTACCATGAAGTACCTTTATCTTCTGACTTTTACTGCATTGTTTGGCTTAACTGCATGTGACAAGGAATACTCCGATGCATACAGTTACGACAGTTCTTCCACGATATATACCCGTGAGAATTCTACCCGGTTCAGGGAGTTGTTGCTGGTAATCAAACCTTATCTGCTGGAGAACGGACAGAAGAAATACATTGTTACCGATGCCGTAAGAAATGTAAGGTTGTCAATAAACTCCAAACCCTGGGGATCCTTTAATTCATTGGATGTGAATACATCTCTGTATCTTAACTCGGCACTCGGCGAGTTCCGTGTAAGTGATTCGGCCGTGAAATACGCTGTTATAGCTCCTTTCCAAAGCCAGAAAGATACACTGACTACTGCCGGGGAATATGCTCAGTTACTCAACAACATTTTTATGCTTGAGCCGGGTTTTTATTTCTGTAAACTGGAGTCATTTGAGCTGAAAGACCTGTCGGGAGAAACCCATTTTTACGAAACTTCAGTAATACAGGCAGTGGAAATAAAGGAAAATACCCGAAGCGCATTTTTGGGAGAATTCGAAATCCTGATAAATCAATAATATGAAGAGCCCACGAACCTTTGTATTGCTTCTGGCCACTCTCTTGCTGGCTTCTTGTATGGAGCAAGGCAGCATAGTTGTCAAAAACAAAGTGAGTAACGCCCGCCTGGAGAGCATCAGCTTTGGCGATTATGCCGTTTATGGTAACCTGATGCCCGGAGAATCTTCAGAAAAGCTGGTAATCAAAGAGTTTAAGGATGCTTTTCCTTTTACTTCCCAGCTCGAGTTTTATATGACTGCTGCAGGGAATACCGTTTACCTGAAAACCCTGGAAAGTTTCAGCCTCGATTATGGTCAGGATCTGATTATTGAAATCAACGACTCCACTGCTGTAATCAATCCTGCACTGGAATAGGTTTTTGGCAGTACAATGTCAGAAGCGGCTGAATTATTTCAGGGTGTCCGGCTTTGCAGAACCTTCCGGCACACTTTTTTCTGATGTATTTGCTTGACGACAGTATAAATTAAGTGCCTGTGAAGCCGGTACAAATTTCAGCGAAAGCGCCTTCTTCCAATCGGCACAAGCCTCTTCCTTTTTGCCTGTCTGGTACAATGCCACTCCCCGGTTGTAATATGCTTCGGCATAAGCAGGCTGAATCTTAATGGCATTTTCAAAATCTGTAATGGCCGACATCAGGTTACCTGTTTTCCCTTTCAGAATCCCGCGGTTGTTGAGTGCCAATAAATATTTATCGTTGCGGCTGAGCGCAAGATCGTAATATTTCATGGCCTGTTCGGCGTTGTTTTCGCCATCGAAATAATTACCCAGATAAAAGTAGCCGTGCGCCATATCGGCATCGGAACGCTTATTGTCAATTACATCGGTAAGCAAAGTGGGGGTGTCTTTCCATACCTTTATCCGGTTAATGCTGCCTGCGCTAAGGGTAATGATGATCAGGGCAGTGGCAGCTATCAGCAGCTTTAATGTTCCCCGGTCAAGGGTATTTCTTTCTTCCCAAAGATTGGTCAAAGGCCTGGAAATCAGCATGAACAAGCCTAAATACGGCAAGTAGGTATACCGGTCGGCTGTTATAAAAATCCGCGACCAGAAAAGCGGAAGTACCATTCCTATGCTTACAAGAAAGAAAAAGGCTCCGGCCAGCATTTCGCGTTTGTTTCGTTTGGTAAGCAAAAGAAAAGCCAGCAGCGCCAAAGGAACAATGGCCGATGTATAAACATATAACGGAAGCGCTCCGTTTTTAAGTTCGGGATATGCATAAATGGCCGATAAGTTAACCGGAACCACTAATTTGATGATGTAAAAAGCCACACTGTAAACAATAAGGAAGAGCCTCTGAAAAATGGAATAGTCCTGTTCAAGAACCGTAATATGGCCAAAGGATGCAGAAGCTTTGATGGCAACCAGTCCGAAAATAACCGAAAGTGCGAGGAAAGGCAATTTTTCGGCTACAAGCTTCCATGTGAACTTTCTGTTTTTCAGATAATCGGATACCAGCAACAGTAAAGGGAAAGTGGCCGCCATTGATTTCGACAACATGGCCAGCAAGGCAAAAGCAAAAACCAATAGATAATCAGTTTTTTTACCCAGGGACTGATACTTTTCCCACCACAATAAACCAAGCAAAAAGAAAAGGGAGTAAAGCCCTGTACTTCTTGAGCTTATCCATACTACAGGTTCAACATGCATGGGATGTATAGCAAACAATAAAGCAACCACCGAAGCGGCCTTCCATGAATTCATCCATTTCTCCATCAGTTTGAATACCAGAACAATATTCAGCAGATGCAGAAAAATATTGGTAAGAATAAAAACCCAGGGTTCAGGGCCTGAGATTTTATAATTTATTGCAAAGCTCAGCACAGCAATTGGTTGGTACATTCCCAGGTGAAAATTGCTGAAAATCTCTTTTGTGTTGACTGGTCCTGCGCCTGAAACTGAAGGGTCGGAGAGGTACTCACCATCATCCCATCCCGACAGGAAATTATTTTGTAAAGCAAATGCAAACACCATGAATGACAGCAAGATAATAACAGTTAAAGTCGCTTTGCGTGCTTCGGTTTTTATTCCTCCGGGTAGTTGAATCATTTCTGTCTGTTTGCTGCTTTTATTCTGGAGAGTCTTTTTCATCGTTGCTGCTGTTGGTGTGATTGCCGCCGGATTTGCTGTCTGTTCAGACAATAAACTTGTGCAAAGTTAGTTTTTTTAGAAGTTTTCAGGAGTAAATGAACCGGACAGAATCGTGTAAAACAGCAATTTTTTAATAGTTTGGCCGTTTAAAGATTGAAATATGTTTTTGATTCAGTTTCTGCATTGTTTGATACCTTTGCATTACAGAAATGCTTTTTCAGGGAATACTCTTTCAAAAAAAAACATAGCAATGAAACAGCTGGCTTTTATCACATTGATTCTTTTTCTGGCTTCCTGCGGCCGGAAAGAAGGCGAAATGCTCACCGAGCGGATTCAGTACGATGTTACCATAAAATCTCCCGAAACCGATCTGGCCTGGTGGGTGCAGAATCTCGAAGGGCCCAAACGCGAAAAGTTTGTAAAAGCACTGATGGAATCGGCCCGCACCGGAACAGTCAAAGTTTACGATGTAATGTCAAACCAACCACTCACAGCTGAAGAGATTGCAACAAAAGGCACAAAAACCGAACTTCTTACTCTTCAGCGGCCATATGAGCCTTACGAAACCTATGATACGCTGGTGACCCGTGAACTTCAGCTTTCGGATATTTCGCGGGTAAGATTTCTCGAGCAGTGGCAGATTAATCCCGAAAACGGGAAAATTCATAAAGAAGTGCTTGCCATTTGTCCACTGGTAGAAAGTTATACCGAAACCGGTGAACTCAGGGGATACATGCCGCTGTTCTGGCTGTCGTACCAAAAGAATTTTCCATTGGAAGTGAATTAGTTGAGCTGTTTTTCAGGAATCATAACGGGCGGCAAAAACCCTGAAAGTGGCGGGCCAGATAAAGCCATAAAAGTGATATTATGTCAGGCTGAACAAATTGTGCCTGATAAAAAAACTGCCCGGATTATTCCGATATTTGCATAATAAAACAGGAAATGGAAGCATTGGGGGAAAATCAGAATCAGCTATCAGCGCTTATCAGCCTGCTGGATGAGCCGGACCAGGGAATCTTTTCCCGGGTACGCGATCAGATTTTTTCCTATGGATTTCAGGCTGTGCCTTTGCTGGAAACGGCATGGGAGGCAACTTTCGACTCTTTTGTTCAAAAACGCATCGAGGATATTATTCACGATATTCACATCAATCAATTATATATCGAACTTACCAACTGGGCACATCTGGGCAACCAAAGCCTGCTGGATGGCTATATTTATTTTACCAGAAGTGTATTTCAGAATCTTGATGAAGCCGACCTCAGGAAGCAGATTCATGCCATCAGGCGCGACATCTGGCTCGAACTGAACGAAAACCTGACTTCTCTCGAAAAGGTTAAAGTGCTGAATCACATCATCTTTGAGGTGCATGGTTTCAAATTATCCCCGGCCAGAAAAGCAGAGATAAGATTCCTGCTGATGAACAATGTACTGGAAACCAAAACCGGATTTTCTATTGCCTTAGGCCTGCTATATACTTTATTGGCACAAAGCCTTGATCTGCCTGTAGCTGGCATACTTTTACCGGGCGAACGCTATGTTATGGCCTGGCTCGATGCTTTGCCCGAAACCGGCAAAAAACCTCCAAGGGTAATGTTTTACATCAATCCCGAAAATAACGGAGGTGTATTTACACGTAACGAAATAACTGCACTGCTCCGGCATCTGAAACAACCCCTCGAAGAACAACACTATCAGCCGGTTGAAAACAAAGTGATTCTTGCCAAAATGTTCGAACTGCTGGCTTTTCTGCAGGCCAATGTAGGTGATCCCTCGCGTGTTGATGAAACCGATCATCTCAGGTCGGCTTTATTGTAATCTCATGCTTTTCCCGGACAACAGAGTTCCTGACTGATTTTTATTTACAATTCATACAGCATTTTCAGTTTATTCCGGGCTTATTTAAATATAAGGCTCTGCATTCTTTGCCAATACTCTTGTTTTGAAATTTTTATATCTTCTTCCGGGCTATTATTCTTTTTTTTAGGGTAAATACTTTTTTGAACTTTTCGGCGTTTATAGCAGGTGTTTTATTACGACAAAAGAGCTGAGACATAGAATATAAAAGTGTTTTAAGTTCTTTTATTAATCCATGTTTATAAATGAAGCAATGAATGATTCCTCTCAATATTTTCTCACCAAACCCTTCTTAAAAATGAAAAAACTATTTCCAGCAGTATTGCTGTTTATGATGGCTTTATTTTCTCACGCCCAGAATGAGAGCAAACACATGCAAATCGGTGTTTCAACGTCGTGTTTAACTAATAATTTCGGTTTTGTCTTTAAAACCGGCGAACCTTCATCTATGTGGCGGTTTATGGTTCTTACCGCGAATATAGGCAGCAATAAGACTTCGGAAGAAGTGTATGAAACAACACAAATGAGTTCAGGAATCACTGCAAAATTTGGACGCGAATACAGGACAAAACTCAGTGGAAAACTTGATTTTGTTTATGGTGCTGAATTTTCGTTTGGATATTCATATCAAAAAACTGAGAATAATCCAGAAAATAATCTGATAAATTCCAAACTTATTACTTATTCACCAGGGATCAATGCTTTGCTGGGTGTAGTTTATCCATTGAGTGACAGATTCTCGGTCAGCGCTGAAATAATGCCGGGATTCAGGTACAATACCGGAATAGAAAAAAGAGAATACAGTAATAGTGAGCAAAATTATAATAGAGAATTTTCTGGTTGGGGTATTGACCTGAATTCAAATTCAGTTTTGTTTACACTGAGTTACAAGCTTTAGTATATTAAAAAAAAAGAGGCCTTAAAGCCTCTTTTTTTTTAAATTTTACCTGTAATAGGCAGTAATAAATTTAAGAATATTCTGCTCTACTCTCGAAGGCACATCCGAAATATCGGCTCTCTCAAATTTCTGGCCGGTGATACTTTCGTAAAGTTCAATGTATCTCTCGGAAACCTGATTGACAAATAAGTCGGTCATTTCAGGGACAGTTTGACCCTCCTTGCCCTGGAATCCGTTGGCAATCAGCCATTCTCTTACGAATTCCTTGCTCAGCTGCTTCTGGGCCTCGCCATTGGCCTGACGTTTTTCGTATCCCTCGAGGTAGAAATAGCGCGAGGAGTCAGGAGTGTGGATTTCATCAATCAGATAAATCTCATCACCATCCTGTCCGAATTCGTATTTGGTATCTACCAGAATCAGTCCCATGTGCGCTGCCATTTCGGTGCCACGCTGGAACAAGCGGCGGGTATAATCCTCTAATTTTAGATAATCTGCTTCCGAAACCAAACCAAGTTTAAGAATTTCCTCTCTTGATATGTCTTCATCGTGCCCAACAGCAGCCTTGGTGGTAGGAGTGATGATGGGCTCGGGGAAACGGTCGTTTTCTTTCATACCATCGGGCATGGGCACACCGCAGATGATTCTTTTACCGGATTTATATTCCCGCCATGCATGACCCGAAAGGTAACCCCGGATCACCATCTCTACTTTAAACGGATCACAAAGCCGGCCCACGGTAACCATGGGGTCGGGAGTGGCAATTTTCCAGTTGGGAACAATGTCTTCGGTAGCATCCAGAAATTTGGCGGCTATCTGATTCAACACCTGTCCTTTATAAGGAATAGCCCTGGGAAGTACCACATCAAAAGCCGAGATACGGTCGGTAGTTACCATTATAAGCAGCTCATCCTTAATGTGATACACATCGCGGACTTTGCCGGTATAAAGATGAGTCTGGCCGGGCAGACTGAAATTGGTTTTGTTAATTGCGTCTGTCATAAATTTGGGTTATCGGGTTTTATCTTCTGCAACGGTAAACAATCCTGATGTATGTTTAGTTGTTGAAAGTTTGTTATTTAATGTTCTGCCGGGTTCTCCTCTCAAAGAAGTTGTTGACCTGACATAAAAATTTACACTCGAACTAATCTGCTGAAAGCCAGAGGTATTCAAAAGGTTTAAGAGAAACAGGACGCTGAATTTTCCGGTTTGTAAGTAAATCTGTTCCTGAAAAACCAGTGCCGTTCAGGCTGTTGATTTCTACCTCTTTGCCCGACAGGTTGTTGATTACCAGCACATGTTCGTTGCCGAAAACACGCTCATAAGCCAGCACAGGTTTTTCATCTGCAATGCTGCCGGTAATTCCTGCTTCTATCCAGGTGTTGCTGCCGCGGCTGAAAGCTTTGTGTTTCGCCCTTACTGCGATTTGATTTCTAAGAATAGCATTTACCGCGGAAGTGAGGCTGCCCGGGTCGGCAAGTTCTCCGGCAATTCTATTCCAGTCAAGCGGACCGCGCACATAGTAGCGGGTATCGTCCTTGCCGGTTTCCTTACGGAAGGACTCATAAAAGTCTTCGTTGTTCAGTTTGGCAAATTCGTCACCATAATACACAATAGGTGTTCCCGGAAGTGTGAACATGATGCTGTATGCAAGCCCGATTTTTGCGGGGTCGCGGTCGAGAAGTTCTGCCAGCCTGGCTGAAATTCCTTCGCCCACCCTGAAATCCCATTCAGGTTTTTTGCAATAATGTCCATGAATGATTTCGCGGTCTTCGGGGGTTACCATTTCGAGGGTGAGTTCGTCGTGCAGCCTCAGAAACATAAACCACTGATTATCGGGCAAAATGGCCGGAGTAACCGATGGGTGAAGCACATCCAGCACCGGAGCAGCATCCTGTATTGCCAGCGATTTGAAAATCATGGGCATTAGCGGGAAATGGTAGCCGGCATGACATTCGTCGCCTTCACCAAAATATTTAACTACCTCTACAGGTGGTTGGCAGGCTTCGGCAAGCAAGAGGGTATTGGGCCTGACATGGTCGAGTACTGCCCTGAAAATCTTAATGATATTGTGAGCACCCGGCCGGTTTTCGCAATCGGTGCCGGCATCTTTCCAGATGTAGGGTATGGCGTCGGCCCTGAAGCCATCCAGTCCCTGATTGAGCCAGAACAGCAGTATGCGTATGATTTCGAGCAATACCTGCGGGTTGCGGTAGTTGAGGTCGGGCTGAAATTCGAAGAATCTGTGAAAAAAGTGCCATTCTCCATCCTGCTGCCAGTTGCTGGGGCATAAGCCTTTAAAAATAATGCGCGCTTCCTGGTAAAGTGTGGTGTCCTGTGTCCAGATGTAATAATCGCGGTAAGGATTTCCGGGGCCTTTTCTGGCTTCCACAAACCAGGGGTGTTCCTCGGAAGTGTGATTCATGGCAATGTCAAAAATTACCCTCAGCCCGTTTTTATGCGCCTCTTCAAGAAAATCTCTGAAAGCCTTTTGCTTTTCTTCGGCCGATGTGCTTTCGGGCAAACCGAGCAATTCGGCTCTGATATTGCGGTAATCCCGGATGTCGAAACCTGCATCGCGCATGGGAGAATCAAGTATCGGAAGCAGCCACAGGCAGGTGATGCCCAGATCGCGCAGTTCGGGAAGCTTTTTTATCAGGCCTTCGAAAGTTTCGTTGAAAAAGTCAACGTATAGCGAATAAACAACAGCATCTTTATACCATCCTTCAGGCTGGGCGCCATGCTGGTTAAGCCTGGCAGCAGTTGCAACTTCTTGTATCAGTGTTTCGAGCAGCGAATTGCCGGCGGCTCCGGGATACAGTTCTGACCAGATTTGCCTGATTACAGAAAGGTTATCTCTTTGACTCATGGATATTAATTATATAGTGATTTGTGGTTGGTTTGGTTTTGCAAAGTTAAATATTCTGATTGAGGGATTTTGTACTGCACAGTATTTTATTATCTTCGTTGCATCAAATTTATTCTGCTACAGCCAACCCTTACCCCCGATGCTGCCAGCCTTTAAAAAGTCATTTGTTTTGATATTGCTTGTAACAGCAATGCTGGCTTCAATGGCACAGGTAAACTATTTCAGCCTGCCGCCCGGCCGCAAAAGCCTGACTGTTCCTTTTGGAAATTTCGACAATCTCGTGATTGTGGATATGATGCTGAACGATTCTCTGCCAGTCAGGCTTATGCTCGACAGCGGGGTAGAGGGGGTGATCATCACAGATGGCGCGCTGATATCGGAAATGGAGAGGCATTGTATCAGGAAATTTAAACTGCTGGCTCCGGGCACTCTCGATGAACTGGAAGCCTGCATCACCCGGCCAGCCAAACTCTCTGTTAACAGACTGATGCCCGTTTTTACCAACCTTATACTGCTTCAGGAAGATTATTTTGCGCTTGACGAATACATTGGTACCAAAGTACACGGACTAATCGGGATGGAGAAATTCAGAAATCTGGTGGTAACCACCAATTACGACCGGAATCTTCTGGTATTCAGTTTGCCCGAAAACTATTCTCCTCCAGCCCGCAGCGTTATTATTCCGCTCAGCCTGAACCGCGGTAAACCTTATATGACTGCCCGTGTTGCCCTTGACGATGGCAGCATCAATGAAATGTGGCTGATGATAGATTCAGGGGCCAACCATCCTTTACTGCTCGAAATTGACAGCCTGAGCGATTACCGTCCCAAAAAATCCATTGATGCCATTATTGGCAAAGGCCTTGGCGGCAATCTTCACGGAAGTTTTGCCAGGGTAAACTGGCTGATGCTGGGCAATTACCGCCTGGATGATGTGATCACTTCTTTTACTGATAGTTATTTACCCGGGAGTGTCAGCAGCCGTGTTCAGCGAAATGGTACTTTAGGCTCAGGTTCACTGGGGCGTTTCAGGGTAACTTTCGATTACACCAACCAACGCATGATACTTCAAAAAGGGAATAAATTCAGGCAACCTTTTGAATACAACATGAGCGGACTGGCTTTCAGGGCCATAGGCAGCGGCTTCTACCTTTTCGAAGTCAGTGAAGTTATCCCCGGTTCTCCGGCTGCCGAAGCCGGAGTAAAATCAGGTGATGTGCTGGTGAGCATAAACGGGAAAGCCACTTTTGGTATGAAACTCGGCGATATCAATCAACTGCTCAGTCAAAAGCAGGGGAGCGGTATAAATATGATGGTACTGCGCGAAGGCAAAAGAATGGATTTCAGGTTTAAATTACGGAAACTCATTTAGAATGAGGTTATTGAATAATTATTCAATCATATCTGTTCCTATTTACATCCCATTCAATCACTTTTTTGTATTTTTGGAATCGAATATTTACTTTTCTGACATATGAAAATGAGTTTCTCAAAAAGCAGTCTTTCAGTACTTTTATTGAGCTTTTGCCTTGTTTTGATTTCTGCTGAAATATCAATCGCACAAAAGTCAAAAGTTGCCGATAATCCGGTTAATTTCAGGGTAGAGCCACCCTCATGGTGGGCTGGTATGAATAATCCCGAACTTCAGCTTCTGGTTTACGGACCTGACATTGCCTCAACAGAGGTTAATTTCAGCTATCCAGGAATCACTTTGAAAAAAAAGCACCTTGCTGAAAGCCCGAATTATATGTTTCTTGATCTGGAACTCGCTCCGGATCTGAAACCCGGCAGTTTTGCCATAAAATTTATGCGTGGCAAAAAAGCTGCATATACGTACAATTATGTAATAGCAGAAAGAGCGCCGGGTTCAGCAATGCGCAAGGGTTTTGGGCGTGAGGATGTTGTTTATCTGCTGATGCCCGACCGGTTTGCCAATGGTGACCCTTCCAATGATAATATGCCCGGAATGCTCGAAACCGCCAACCGCAGCAATCCTGTGGGAAGGCATGGTGGTGATATTGCAGGAATCCGCAAACATCTGGATTACATTAAGGAGTTGGGAATGACAGCCATCTGGATAAATCCGTTGCTGGAAAACAACAATCCTGCCTATTCCTATCACGGATACGCCATCACCGATTTCTACAAAATTGACCCACGCTTTGGAACCAACAGCGATTACGTGGCACTGGTAAACGATGCCCATGCCAAGGGACTAAAAGTGATTAAAGACATGATTTTTAATCACTGCGGAATAAATCACTGGTTTATCAACGATTTGCCCATGAGCAACTGGATACATCAGTTTCCTGAGTTCACCAGATCAAACTTCAGGGCAGAAGCTCTTACCGATCCCTATGCATCGGAATACGACAAAACCAGGCTGCTTCAGGGGTGGTTTGATACCAATATGCCCGATTTTGACCAGCGCAACCGCTTCCTTACTCAATACCTGATTCAAAACAGCATCTGGTGGATTGAATATGCCGGATTGGATGGTATACGTCTGGATACTCAGCCTTATCCTTACAAGGAAATGATTGCAGAATGGGGAAAAAGGGTGTTTGAAGAATATCCGAACTTTAACATAGTAGGGGAGGCCTGGCTGAATCGCGAAGGTATGAATGCCTATTACCAGAAAAATGCCATTGTTGGCGATGGTTATAATTCTTATTTGCCCAGCATTACCGATTTTTCCATGCATGGCGCTATGGCCAGGGCTTTTACCGAAGCCGATGGCTGGGCCGAAGGTATGGCGCGATTGTATTATGTGCTTGCGCAGGATTTCCTGTGGTCCGATCCTTACATGAATCTTATTTTTCTGGATAATCACGATGTAAACCGCTATTTCAACAATGTAGGCAACGACCTGAATGCGATGAAAATGGCCCTCAGTTTTCTGCTTACCACAAGAGGAATTCCCCAGGTTTATTATGGCACTGAACTACTTATGGATGGCGCCGAACATAAAGGACATGGCGAAATCCGCTGGGATTTCCCCGGTGGTTGGCCAGGCGATCAGGTAAATGCTTTCGAAGCTTCGGGGCGAACCGCACAACAAAACGAGGTGTTTTTGCATATGCAGCGATTGCTTAAATTCAGGCAGCAAAGCAAACCCATTACCGAAGGCCGGTTATTACAGTTTATCCCTTCAAACGGACTTTATGTTTATTTCAGGATTGCCGGAAGCCAGGCCGTAATGGTAGTGCTGAACAACAGCCAGTCGCCTGCAAAAATTGAACCTGAAAAATATAAAGAGGTTCTTGGAAAATTTACTTCTGCTACCGACGTTATTACTCTTCAGAAACTCAGCCTTGATAAAGCCTTTGAATGTGCCCCGAGGTCATCCATGGTGCTTGAACTCAGCCGCTGATTTTTTTCCTGATTTAATAACTTTTCGCTGTTGTGGTTTCCGTCCGCTCTTCTTCCGGTAAGCGCAAAACAAGATTCACGCGCCTGTATCTGATTGGTGGGTTGGTGTTTCTGTTGTTGGTCATTGCAGGGCCGGCGATTTATCGTTTTGGAGTTTCTTTTGTAAGAAGTGGTTTTTCGTTTTCTGCTGCAGAACAATATCATAACCTTAAAAATTTTGGGGTTGAGATTCCCCCGGGCTATAAGGTGCACGGCATTGATGTGTCGCACCATCAGGGGAAGATCAACTGGGCAGAGGTTGCTGCCATGGATGTAAAAGGAATAAAGATAAGTTTTGCATTTATCAAAGCTACCGAAGGCATTACGCGGCAGGACAGACACTTCGCACGAAACTGGAAAAAAACCCGTGCAGCCGGAATTTTACGTGGTGCGTACCACTTTTACCATCCCTCGCGCGATGCCGCCAAACAGGCGCAGAATTTTATAAATACGGTAAAACTCGAAAAAGGCGATTTGCCTCCGGTGCTGGATATTGAAGTAAGTAACCGGCGCAGCAAAAAGGAAATTGTTGAGGGCGCCCTGGAATGGTGCCGCATTGTTGAAGAGCATTACGGAATGAAACCAATCATCTACACCAGCCCGGGTTATTATGATAAATATCTGGCCGATGATTTTGAGGATTTTACGCTCTGGATCGCCCACTATGAGCAGGATAAACCCCGGATGCACCACCGGCGCTGGCAGTTCTGGCAACATACCGACAAAGCCACCATCAACGGAATAAGTGGCGGCGTTGATTTGAATGTATGGAACGGAAGTGAAGCGAAACTCAGGAGACTATTGAAGGAATAAGCCTATTGCAGCGTATCCACCGCTTTTTTTAGATTTTCCAGTGCATGTTGGAGTACCGATCGCGGACAAGCCAGATTGATGCGCATAAACCCATCGCCGCCGGGGCCAAACTGCCGGCCTTCGTTCAGGCCAAGCCCTGCTGTTTTGATCATGAAATCGCGCAAAGCATCACCGCTGAGTCCGGTTTCCCTGAAATCGAGCCAGGCCATATAGGTGGCTTCCGGGCTGATTACCTTGATGTTCTTTATGTGCTCCTTACAAAAATCAGACAAATAGTTGATGTTGCCGTCAATGTATTGCAACAACTGATCGAGCCATTCATCGCCGTGTGTATAGGCTGCCTCTGCAGCAACATTCCCAAAAAGATTTCCCAGGTCAACATGAAGGGCTTCCACCACTTTTTTGTATTTTCTCATAAGTGATTCATTGCTTATAATCACCGAAGCTGTGGCCATTCCTGCAAGATTGAAGGTTTTGCTGGGCGCAGTAAGTGTAATGGTTGCCGCAGCCGTTTCAGGTGAAATTCCTGCCAGAACCGTGTGTGAATGGCCGGGGTTTACCAGATCGCTGTGGATTTCGTCGCTTACCATCAACACATTATATTTAAGGCAGATTGAAGCCATTTTTTCAAGCTCTTCCCTTCGCCAGGCACTGCCACCGGGGTTGTGGGGATTACAAAGCAGCAGCATTTTTGCACCCGATTTGCAATGCTCTTCCAGATTGCCGAAATCCATTTCGTAGCGTCCGTTTTTCAGCACAAGCGGGTTGTAGAGCAGTTTGCGTCCATGTTTGGTAACTGCATCGAAAAAAGGGAAATATACCGGAGGTTGTACAATTACCTTGTCGCGGCGGCGGGTAAATGCCAAAGTACAAAAGTTAAGGGCTGGAACTATGCCCGGCGAAAATGCAATCCACTCTTTTTCAACCTGCCACCGGTGCCTGCGTTTAAGCCATGAAATAAGCGACTGATGATACGAATCGCCTCTGAATGAATAACCCAATACCGGATGCTCAGTCCTTTGGCGAATGGCATTCAGCACAAAATCAGGTGTGGCAAAATCCATATCTGCAACCCACATGGGCAGCACATCTTCGGTTCCGAAGAACATACTGCGTAAGTCATACTTTACACATTGGGTTTGCTCTCTGTTGATTATAGTGTCAAAATTGTAAATCATCGGGATAAACTTTTTCAGAAATGTTTGAATACAAAACCAACGCAAAAGTAACCAAAGCCAGTTGAGCAACTTACTTTACCTGGTTAAAATTTCTGTAAACGGCTGTTTTGATGGTTTTGGCGCTATATTTTCGTTGATGTTTCGAAAGCTATCGGAATTGGAGCACTGTCCTGTTAAGCATAAAGATAGCTTATTGTCCAGATTTCTATCGGGCGCAAAAATGCTGAAATCAGCGATGTGTAGGCATAAAATATCCCACTTTCTAAAGGTTGTACTATTGTTTACTCTTTATTTCTTCGATGTAATCAAGACTACTAAGGTAAATATGAATACCAGTCTATTAATTCTCTTAATCGCCTAACTAAAATGTGAACGGTTGTACTTGGATTTGCATCAATGGGTTGATTGCCTCTAGCAGTGTGTTCGTCAAGAAGTTTGACTGCCCTTTCAATTGCTTTTTGAATGTCCCCATTTTCATTAATTACATCAATGACATCTATCTTGCCATGTTCATAGACGAAATTACTGTAAGATGGAAGGGTTCTTATTGTTGCTTCCAAACTTGCATAAATATCAGATCTTGGAATTAAATTGTCAGATTTGAGTTCAATAAAGTGCAAGAGAAGCCATAATTCAAAAACTTCATTGCTATAGGCTACACTAATTTCTTCGTTATATGCAATCTTGAATGCTTCTGAGAATCGTGCAATATTGCCAGGTGATTTTTCTGCATCATCTTTATCAAAGACTGCCCAAACTTCATCAACATCTTTATTTGCTTCAAAGAACAAACGATCTCTTTCTTTTACCGCTTGTTCAACAACTCCTTTAGAGCTTCGACCTGTACCTACAGTTCTGAGAAAAACTGTTTCTTCTGGAAATTTATCTATGAAAGTTTCAAAATAATATGGTTCAGTTTTTTGATCTTCGCAAACAATAAGAAATAAATAAGGATACTTACGCCAACGAATGGGGCGTATATCTTTTTCCTTCAGGGCTTTTTTAGTTATAGTTCCTCTTTTAGCCATTGGGTATTACGAATGAATTTTTGAAAATTACCTAATGCAGGTATTGCCCCATATCTTCCTTCAAAATATCTTTTTTCTTTATCAGTATCGGGTCTTTCTTTCTCAGATTTGAACTCGCCATTCTTATCTCCGAAATAAACAAAGTCGGAAAGAGAATATAATTCTGTACTTTCCCATTTATTTTTTTCAGCAAAACAAATTTGGTCTCGTCTCAGTTTAGAATAACTCAACAGATTGGTGTCATGAGTTGCAAAAATCAATTGAGCATTGTTGGGATTACTTTCTTTGTCCAAAAAGGCATCAATGGTATTTAATGTCATTACAGGATGCAATTTTGCTTCAATCTCATCAATAATCAAGACACCTCCATTTGCCAGTGCCCATAAAACCGGACCACTTAACTGGAATGCTTTCTTGGCCCCAGAAGATTCCCTTTCTTCCCATTTCCAACTGTGTGCCTTTGCTGTAGGGTTGGTTTCTGAATCATACAAACGATGTTTTGCGAATACCGTGTAACTTTGTTTGCCTTTGAGTGTTTTAGCTAATTCTGATTTCATACCATTGGGCATGTTGTCAGGTAACTCTGATTCTTCGAATTCTTTTGTTGTAACATCAACATCTAAAATATTTAAACTCAGTGAAGCTAAGTACTGCTTAATTTTTTCCCTGTACTCTTCATCCTGCCAAAGTTCAACCGTTTTTATTTCTTCTATTTCAGTATTTAAGCCATCAATCATGCTAAAATGTCTGAACCATCGCATAATGCTTTTAGCTTCTTCTACATTTAATATATCGCAAGTTGACAGAAACAATGCATTTGTTCGTGTAGCTTCAATAGCAGCATCAATAATTTTCTTAGAGCCATAGTAACCAGAACTTACATCTATTGTATCCCCTTCTCTAATAAATAAATTTACTTCTCGGCCAGCTGACTTGCGAAACAACCACTCCTTTTGAATATCAAAGGCATTAAACTCTATGCCATATCGGTAGCGGTTTTCACTTATCACAAATGAAATCTCAAAAGTAGTAGGTTTGTCACTCCAACCCTCCCTGAGAAGGAAAGGGTCGTACGGAAGTCTTGTCGTTGACGACGTTCGTGCCGACATATGAACAAGCATATCCAAGAGACTCATTGATTTAAGTATGTTGGATTTACCTCCTCCGTTTGGGCCGTAAAGAGAAATCGCATTGAGGGCTTGGTATTTGGCCCTCGTTATTATATTTTGAGGATGGTCCTTTTGCTTAGGAGCTGGAATCAAACTTAATGTTTGTTCTTCTCCTATTGACCTGTAGTTCGAGACTTTAAATTCAAGCAACATGGCTTATTTTGTATTTATTCTGCAAAAATAAACAACTTCAATTGAAAAACAAGTGCTAACCAAGTATTTTTTGTATTTTAAATTTTAAAAATAGCCAAGTTGTACAGTTTAGGGTAACTTTTCCGGGTGATACAATGCTCAAGAGTTTGAAATATACTCATTTCTTGACAGTATCATTCCTGGTTTATGCAGAAAGGCTCTCAGGGTTAGAAATCAAATTTAAGCCAAACTCACTTTTTGCTTTTTTAATTATTGCCATCTGCCCTCGTAATTGTAAATTTGCATTGGCATAACTTATTACATCTGCTGCCAAAACTCATTCATGTCTTCAGAACCCGAATTACCCACAGAGTCTTTCACCGGATATGAACTGGTTTGTGTGCTTAAACACAAGTCTTTCAGGGAAATTAATATCTATCCTTATATTTGTAAAACAGATCCCGGTGGTTTCCTGGTTGCCAAAGGCAGGGTAGGCCCCGATGAAACTGTTCCTCAAATATCAGGCTTTGAAACTGCTGTAAAAATAGCCTCACTGGCTGTTACAATAGAAACTGCATCCCTCGCCAAACGTTTCAGCAAATCAAAAATCAAAGCCTCGTCATTTTTCGATGAAGCAGATAAAAAGTACCTCGACTCCGTGGTTCAGCCATTTATTGACAGTGTGCTTACTGAAATAATCAGCCTGATTTTTGCCGGAAATTTCAGATTATTTTACCATCAGCATCTGCCCAACCTGTATCCGGCAGATGCCATACAGATAGAACAGGAAAAAGCAACAGCCCGACTCCGTTTTACCAGGACAGGGAGTGGTACCATTTATGAACTGACAGCACTGCATAAAGGCACTGTTCTTAAACTAACTGATCCTGAGAACTTTATTTTTTCTTACCAGCCCTGCCGTTTGCTTTATGGCTCACATTTGATTTTATTTGATGACGCCATCAGGGGAAAAATGTTGCTTCCTTTCCTGAAAAAGCAAACCATTGATATTCCCCAGCGGATTGAAAACGAGTATTTCAGTAAATTTATCAGGCGCCTGGTTGCCCGCTGCGAAATAGAAGCCGAAGGTTTTGTGATAAGTAACAGTGCTCCCGATCCAAAGCCAATGCTTTTGCCAGCCATAAACTGGCGGGGAGTTCCGGTGCTGGAGCTTACATTTATCTATGGCGAAAAGGAAATAAAACCCACTAACCATCAGCCGGTAATCACTACTATGTTTGTTGATGAAAACGGGTTTGGTTTCAGCCGCATCAAACGCAACCTGAAAAAGGAAAAACAGTTTGTATCTGCTTTGCAGCAATCAGGGCTGGAAAGCATCGAAGGTGGATTTGCCCTTGCGGGAAATCAGCAACAATCCTTTGTGGAACTGATGGAATGGTTGATTAGAAACCTTAACCATTTAACTGAAACTGGTTTTTTAATGCAGCAGCAACCCGGGAATGTTTATCTGCTTGCCAAAGGCAATCTGAGTAGCAGCCTTAAAAGCGACAACGACTGGTTCGATCTGAATGCTGAAGTTATTGCCGGTGATTATTGTTTTCCTTTTTTCAGGTTACGAAGCAACATTTTAAGTGGCAAAAGAGAGTATCAGCTGCCATCGGGCGAAATTTTTATTATCCCTGAGCTGTGGATGACAGAATATCAGCCATTGATGCGCTTTTCAGAAGAAAACAACGGTGAAATGAGGATAAGGAAACAGCAGTTTATGTTGCTTCAGCCTTTTCGTTTTCCAGATGCCGAAGCGTTGTTTTCGCTTATACAAAGCCCGGGTGAAGAGGCTGAGCCCCGGCTCGCCAATGTTCATTTCAGGCCTTATCAGCTGGAAGGATACCGGCGCATGAAAGCACTGATGGACAGAGGTTTCGGACTTATTCTTGCCGATGACATGGGGCTGGGAAAAACCCTGCAGGTCATTGCTGTACTGGCCGACCAGTATCCCGAAAAGTCAGATTCAGTAATGCAATTACCTCCTTCACAGCCTGTTTCTGCTCCTGCCAGGCAACTTGATCTTTTTGCCGAACCTTTGCCTCCTGTAAGGGATGTTGTTGCAAAACCTGCTCCGGCTCCTGCTCATCAAAACCCTGCTTCGCTGGTGGCAGTGCCTGCTTCTCTTATTCACAACTGGTTGTTTGAGATCAAACGTTTTGCTCCCTGGCTCAGAATTCATCTTTACACGGGAAGCAACCGAAAGCTCACTGCCCAGACTCTCAGGTCGGCTCACATCATCCTTACCACTTACGGTACGTTGCGAAATGATATTGATAAGCTCGAAAAAATGGAGTTTGGCTGCATCGTACTGGATGAAAGCCAGCAAATTAAAAATCACAATTCTACCACCGCTTCGGCAGTTTTCAGGCTGAAATGTAAAAACCGGATTGCCATGAGCGGCACACCCATTGAGAACAGCCTCATGGATTTGTGGTCGCAAATGCAGTTTGCCAACCCGGGTATGCTGGGAAGTCACCGGCAGTTTCAGTCACTTTTTGCTGGCACACAGGCTGCGAAAAGCACTCAGGAACAATTGGATAAACTGCGTGCAATGATTGCTCCTTTTATCATAAGGAGAACCAAGGCCGATGTTGCGCCGGAATTGCCTCCGGTTACCGAGTCTGTGGCCTGGTGCACCATGACAGAGTCACAACAATTGTTGTATGAGCGCGAAAAATCGGGAATGAGGAACCTGTTGTTCACACAGCTGGCTTCTGCTGATAAAGAATTGCCGGTGGCCCTGGTGCTCAGGTCGTTGATGCGGCTGAGGCAGATCGCCTGTCATCCGGCCATGACCGGCATTGAAACCGAAGCTGACAGCGGTAAGTTCGAAGAGGCGGTTACCAAACTCGAATCCATTGCGGCAAGTGGCAAAAAGGTGCTGGTTTTTTCATCCTTTGTCCGGCATCTGAAATTGTATGAACATTGGTGCCAAAGCAATGATATTGGCTACGCCATGCTTACCGGGGCAACCCTCAGGCGCGACGAAGTTGTTAATTCATTCAAAAATAATGAACAGGTAAAAGTGTTTCTTATTTCGCTCAAAGCAGGTGGTGTCGGGCTTAATTTGCCTGAGGCTGAGTATGTGTTCCTGCTTGACCCCTGGTGGAATCCGGCAGCTGAGAGCCAGGCAATTAACCGCGCCCACAGGATAGGGCAAGACAAAAGTGTTTTTGTTTACCGTTTTATTTCTTCGGGCAGTGTCGAAGAAAAAATTCTGCGGCTTCAGGAGCGTAAACGAAAACTTGCACAAAGTGTGATTTCTGACGAAACTTTCCTGCAATCACTTACTGCCGGTGAACTTAAGGAGATGCTGGAATAAAGACAAAATGCAATTGTATTATATTGTTTGTCAATTGGTTGCTTGCGATCTGATATCTTTACCGGGTTTGATAAGAATAAGATGTAAGAA
>JANJXJ010000065.1 GCA_024709105.1 Lentimicrobium sp.
TTAATACCCATCTTATTTCCCTGTTTTTCCCGAATACCACAACGGGAAACTTAGAAATGTATGGAAATAATTTGGATACTGAACTTGTCCAAAAAATAGAAAGGATTATCAGGCGTCCAATCCCGCGCGTGAGTCTTAACCCAAAAACAATTCATCCGTTTAAAGATATTGCAGAAACAGGAGTGGGTATTCTCTCGGTTGGAAAGATTGAAGTTATTCAGCGTTTGACTGGTTATCTGCGTGGAACTTCCTGGCCAGCGATTGTACAGAAATTTATTAAATCTTTACTGCCATTGCTATACGATATCCTCGAATACAAATCTACTGCTGCAGTAGCCATGAAGGTTGAAGGTAAAATTATAGGCTTTGTTGAGATTGGAAGTAAATACACGATGAGCCTTCGCGATTTGGAAAGAATTCAATCCTATGCGGATCACCTTGCTACAGTATTCGCAAAGCTTGAAGCTGAAAAAAAGAGGAAGGAAAGTGAGGAAAGAATGAGTATTGCCTTCAATCATGCTTCAATTGGAATGGTAATAGTTTCGCCTCAGGGAAGAATTCAAAGAGCAAATCCTTCGATGGTCAGCATACTTGGATTTACTGAGAATGAGTTGCTCGGGAAAACAGCTATGGAAATATCACATCCTGAAGATCTGAAAAAGGACAGAATATACGTTAACCAGATGCTGGAGGGCATTATTAACAATTATCAAACAGAGAAAAGATATATTCATAAAACAGGAAAGGTAATATGGGCTATTTTAAGCATTACTCTGGTTAGAGATACCGAAGGGAAGCCCTTGTATTTTATTTCCCAGGTTCAGGATATTACTGAACGAAAGATTAATGAAGAAAAAATAAAGGAAAGCGATAACAGATTCCGAAGGATTTTTGAGAGCGTTCAGGATGTCTATTTCGAGGCTTCAATGGATGGGACCTTGCTGGAAGTGAGTCCTTCCATTGAAAAAATTGCCAAAGGATTGTATTCGAGAGATGAAATGATTGGTAATTCGTTTGTGGAAGTATATGCTGACCCACTTGCAAGAGATCTTTATTTTGCTAAACTTATGGAACAAAAAAGTGTTTCTGACTATGAGTTGTGGCTAAAAAACAAAGATGGGTCAATATTTCCAGTCACCGTTTCTTCAGTGATTACATTTGATGAAATGGGAAAGCCCGAGCGTATAGCAGGCATTATGCGGGATATTTCTGAACGTAAAAAGTCAGAAAATGAACTCAATGAAGCACTTGAAAATCTGCACCAACTCAATTTATCTTTAGAAAAGCGGGTAGAAGAAAGAACCCGGGAGGTGTTGGAGATAACTGGACTTCAGAAAGCCATTTTGAAAAATGCGCCTTTGGCCATTCTTACCAGTGATCCTGAGGGAATTTTTCAGAGTATTAATCCCGCAGGAGAAAAGATGCTTGGTTATACTGCCAATGAGATCATTGGAATGCAAAATCCTTTGATTTTTCATGATATGCCTGAAATGATTGAATTCTGCAGGGGCATTACAGGCAATAGTCATCCTTCAGAAGATGAGATTTATCAGACTGCCCTTCAACATATGTTTCAAAAAACAACTGAATGGACATGGGTCAGAAAAAATGGAGAAAAATTCCCCGTGAGGATTACCCATAGCAGGATTGTTGATGACAACGGCGTCCTTCTTGGATTTATGGGCTTGATTATCGACATTTCCGAAGAAAGAAAAGCGATCGAGGCTCTGCGTGAAAGTGAAGAGGGATTTCAACATTTATTCCTTGATCATGCCGCCGTCATGCTGCTGATTAACCCGGAAACAGGTGAAATTATCGGAGCAAATAAATCAGCGGAACGGTTTTATGGTTTTTCATTTGATGCTCCCATAAGGCGAAATATTTCAGATATAAACGCATTGCCTACCGAAAGCGTAAACAAAGAACTCATCCGCGCTTCAAACCGCGACCAAAACACTTTTATTTTTCCACACAGGCTCAACTCAGGCGAAACACGAATGGTTGAAGTTCACTCTACACCGATCGAAGTTAAGGGAAGTAGAATTCTTTTTTCCATCATTCATGATATCACCGATCGCATGGTGGCAGAAAGTGCGTTGAAAAAAAGCGAAGCCGAAAACCGTGCCATCATTCAGGCAGTGCCTGATCTCATGTTCAGGATCAGCCGCGATGGCACTTATCTGGATGCTCACTTCCAGAATGATTCATCGTTATATGCACCCAAGGAGGTTTTTATCGGTAAGAAAATCATCGAAATTTTGCCACCTGATCTTGCAGAAAAATCCTTGAATTCAATCAGAAAGGCATTTTCAACTGACGAGGTTGTACAGTATGAATATAAGCTTGAAATCAAAGAAAAGGATTATTATTTTGAAAACCGAATGATTGCGATTTCAGCAGATGAAGTACTTTCTATAATTAGGGATATAACCGATCGTAAAGAATCCGAAGCAGCGCTTCAAATGCAAAGCGCAGCATTCGAATCGTTTTCGCTGGCAATAATCATCACTGATAAAAATGGAGCTATACAATGGGCCAATTCAGCATTTGCAAATCTTACAGGTTACTCATTGGAAGAAGCAAAAGGAAAAACACCTGGGCAACTCGTAAAATCAGGCATGCAGGATAAAATATTTTATCAAAGCCTCTGGAATACCATACTTGGGAAAAAAGTCTGGACTGGTGAACTGATCAACCGGAAAAAGGATGGAACACTTTATTATGAAGAATCATCAATCACTCCGGTGATGAATCCTCATGGAGAGATTGAAAATTTTATTTCCATAAAAATCGACATCACTGATCGTAAAAAGGCTCAGGAGGAGTTGCTTAAAGCTAAGGAGGAAGCAGAAAAAGCCAATAAAGCAAAAAGTATGTTTCTGTCGCGAATGAGTCACGAACTGCGTACGCCTATGAATTCGATCCTTGGATTTGCACAACTGCTGGAGATGGGTGAGCTGAACCAGAAACAGAAAAAAGGAGTGACACATATACTAAACAACGGGAAACATCTCCTCGACCTGATCAACGAAGTTCTCGACATAAGCGGGATTGAGGCAGGAAGACAGACCTTGCTAAAAGAACCCATCGCCTTGCCTCTCCTGATCAATGAAGTTATAGACAGCTTACAGGGGTTAGCAGGTAAGAAAATGGTATCCATTATTTTCGAAGGTTCATCCTCAGAAAAAGTCACTGTATTGGCCGACAGGGTCCGTTTGCGTCAAATCCTGATAAATCTGATCGGAAACGCCATCAAATACAATGTTGAAGGCGGGACGGTCTCCGTTCTCACGGAAATTGATGCGGGCAATGATAATTGCAACAGGCATGTGAAAATTAAAGTTACAGATACCGGAACCGGAATTAAAGCCGAAGATATTAGTAAGCTTTTCCAGCCATTTGAACGCATCGGAGCCGATAAAACAAATATTGAAGGAACCGGGCTGGGTCTGATGGTTGTGAAGCGACTGACCGAAGCCATGGGAGGGACAGTGGGGGTTGAGAGTACGCTTGGTAAAGGAAGTACCTTTTGGGTTGAACTGCCCGCCGGCAAAGAATCCAACCAGGCAAGTGTAAAAAATATAGAATCGAAACACCCTGAATTTGAGCACAATGAATACTCATCATCCATTCTGTACGTGGAAGATAATCTTTCAAATATTGAACTCGTTAATGATATTCTATCAGAGCATCGTCCGGGAATAAATCTTTTTACAACCAGTTTGGGCTTTGAGGCAACTGACCTGGCCAGAAAACACCAGCCTGCACTAATCCTGCTTGATCTTGACCTGCCTGATATACAAGGAATTGAAGTTTTAGAACAAGTATTGAATAATGTTACCACAAAATCAATCCCGATAATAGTTGTCAGTGCCGATGCAATGCCACATCAGATAGAAAAACTGATTCATGCAGGGGCAAAAGAATATCTGACGAAGCCGCTGGATATAATCAAGTTTTTACAAGTAATAGACATTTATACAAACGCAAAACTTTTAAATAATAAAACCGATTAAATTATGGAAGAAACAGTTTTAAAAGAAGCCAGAATTCTTATAGTGGACGATAAAGTTTCCAATATCGAAGTTCTATGTGAACTGCTCGAATTGGCAGGTTATTCAAATCTTCAGTCTACAACCGACTCTCGGGTCGTGGTTGATATAGTGCATTCATTTCATCCCGACCTTATCCTTCTTGATCTGATGATGCCACATTTAGATGGCTTTGAAGTCATGGATCAGCTAAAGGAGGTGATTCCTGTTGATTCCTTTCTGCCCATATTGGTGCTAACAGCTGACATTACCATTGAAGCCAGACATAGGGCGCTTAACGGAGGAGCAAAGGACTTTCTGTCGAAACCGTTTAATATGCTCGAGATACAAGCCCGCATTAAGAACCTTCTCGAAACCCGTTATCTTCATCTGTTGCTAAAAGATCAAAACCTTATACTTGAGGAGAAGGTCAGAGAGCGAACTTATGAACTGGAAAAAGCTTATCATAAAATTGAATTGGCAAATAAGGAACTCTCTACATTAGATGAGGCAAAAACTGGATTTCTTAATTTAATTAGCCATGAACTCAGGACTCCCCTTAATGGAATCCTAGGTTTTACTGGTATTTTAAAAGATCTAGTCAATTCACCCGAAGTGCTTGAATGCATTAACTTTGTTGATATGTCTGCCAAAAGACTGGAAAAGTTCTCTTATCAAGCCTTGCTTATAACCAAATTAAGAACAGGGAAATACAAAATTGTTGCTGAAAAGCTAAATGTTATTGATTTTTATAATAATGCGATTTTACCTATTCAGGAAATAATTATAGCGAAAGGAATTAATATGCGGTTGCAAAATAATTCTGATTCAGACTTCCTTATTGGTGATCGGGAACTGATACAGATATGCTTCGATCGCTTGATTGAAAATTCCGTAAAATACTCACCTAGGGAGGATGTGGTGACATTAAATGTTAACTTTATGAATAATGCGGTGCTCTGTGAATTTATAGATAATGGCCCTGGGTTTGCCCAGGATATACTCGCAAATCCATTCCGCCCGTTTTCAAATTACTTGGAGCACATTGATCAAAACACTGGATTAAATCTTTTACTTATTAAATACATTATGGATATTCATAATGGTAAAATTGAAATCTTTAACAATTTAAATAAAGGAGCTACAGTTAGATTAACTTTTGGTAATCAAAATTTTGTACCTAATATATAAAGTATTTTAGCCTTTCATTAGAATAATTAATGCAATAACAAAATTCAAAGTTAATAGAAGTATTAACTTCATTCAATCCCACACAATTAATACTTTATAGACATATTGAATTACTTTGCTGTTTAGACATAATTGCGTCGGTTTTTTTTATAATCCGTAGAAATGAATTATATTTTGAAATTTGAGTTAGCAATTCAGCAAACAATTGAGTGTTTTGTATGTTTAGGAGTTATAAACCAAATAAATGAACCAGAAAAAATAAGTTGCCAAACCAGCTGAATGTTGTTCATTATGCTGGTGCAAACTGATTGTTTTTTCATTTAATATGACCTTAATCTTAAATGATTTTTTATTTCTATCTCAATGGCTTACAGGATCAAATACCTGATGTGCTGTATCATTGATTAATGGGAGCCAGGTTTAGGAGATGGAAAATATACCAAAGTAAGCAGGCAACTTTATTGTTTAAAAAGCTCATAAACCTCCTTTCAAAAGCATACAATTAAATTGAAAAAAATGCTATCCCGATGGCAATCGTCCCGATGGCAATCGGGATCAAATTTTTAATTTCTAAGGAGTTGTACACACTATAGTTGGATGACAGGAATTGGCTTATGTAGTTCATACAGCTCCATTTGTAATAATAAATCTGCTTTAGGTAACCAGAAATGTGCTTTAGGTAAGTGCAAATGTCCTTTAGGTAACCAGAAATGTGCTTTAGGTAAGTAGAAATGTCTTTTAGGTAAACGGAAATGTCCTTTAGGTAAGCAGAAATGTGCTTTAGGTAATCAGAAATGTCCTTTAGGTAAGCAGAAATGTCCTTTAGGTAAACGGAAATGTGCTTTAGGTAAACGGAAATGTCCATTAGGTAAACGGAAATGTCCTTTAGGTAAACGGAAATGTCCTTTAGGTAAACGGAAATGTGCTTTAGGTAAGCAGAAATGTCCCCATGTTGTTACGCGATGAGACGAACGAAGCGAACTTAGCGAGAAAGGGCGAACTAAGCGAATCTCGTCACTCCACTTTGTTACGCTACAAGACGAACGAAGCGAGAAAGGGCGAACTAAGCGAATGGCGAGAACTTAGCGAATCTCGTCACTCCACGTTGTTGAACTACGAGACAGGCAGAGCGCTGAATCCCTGTTTTGAAAAAATGACCTTCCAGGTATTTTTCTTTTCCTGGAAGGTCTTACTTATTTCCTGCCGAAGCGATCGAAGCACTGAGCCCCTTTTTTTTAATCAACCTTTCAGTTATTTATTTAAACTGAAAGCTTTTGTTATTCTTGCAGCTGATAAATTGAAAAGGTAATGCCTGCTTCTCTTGGTTTCAAGAAGAATATTTAGACGACCAGAGGCCCAACCTTAATTTAGTAGTAAAATAATGAAGCAGTTTTTCGTTCTCAAAGATTATCAATGATTTCTTTTATTCTGCTGTTTCTCGATTTCTCGCGTTTCTTTACTTTTTTGTATAAAATATAACCAATCAGTACATTGAAAACTCCGAAAAACAACATAACAATATAAAAATCAGTGGAGATGTCCATTGCTTTTTTTAAGGCACCAGTTATTATCTTTATTATACTTACTATTGAAAGGACGATTCCTCCAATTGCTATAATCAGATAATTCCATGAGCGCCCGTAATTTAAAATACCAAAATAACTAAGTCTTTCTTCCAGAATCAGTTTCTCTAATTCCCACTTTTCTTTATGTTTGCTCAGATCATTAAAATTAAAGTTTCTTCTCTCCAGCTCAAGGCGGGCTAATTCTTTTATATCATTTCCATGATGAGTTTTTCCCATAAAGATATCATACACTTCTTTTTCTGGTTTGTTTTTAAGTATCTCAGGCCAGTTGTAATTCATGACATGCCGTATTTAACTGATTTTCCAGGTTCTATAAGGATTGTAACAATGCAAAGGTAATGAAAAGCCACATTCCTGCTAAAAGTCATTTCCATCAATAAACAATAATTTAACCTGATTAATAACCAACTCGTAAGTAACGATGGAATGAGTATTCAGCATTCCATCATTACTTGCAGGAAAGGGGAGGGCTCATCGCTGTCTCTGGCATTCTTTTAATAACCAATTGGTTGTAATTTCATTGATAGCTCTTCAGCTTGAAAAATACACTCATGGGTAACGAATTCTTAAAGGATTTGGTTTAAAAGAATCCAGGCATTGGAGATTATTGATTCACACCGGCATCTGAGGAGTAGAACCAATGCAATCAATGATGAAAAAGCATAGGGCAGCGGTTACTGTATCATGGTTAAAACTTCCATTTACCAGCATATGCAGGTCTCCCCCCCAACCTCTAAACCCCCAGCCTGGCAATAACGAGCATTTCAAAATCGCTGGTGGTGAGTTTGTCGTTGCGTGAAAAAGCACCCAGTTTGGCTCCGAAAATCTCAATAGTTGTAAATCCCAGGCTTTTGAGCAGCCAGGTAATTTCGCTGGGAATGTAATACCTCTCGTTACATTCCAGCACTTTGTGGTTGCCCAGGTCGTCGGTAATTTCGGTAATGTTGTGGTCGCGGAAAGTCATCACATCAAAGGTATTGTTGTGATAGGTTGCGTTGCCCTCGAGTGAGCCGGAAGCGCAAAACTGCTCAATGGAATTGAAAATGGGGAAAAGGCCGTTGAGCGTGGTGAAAATCAGCGTTCCGCCGGGTTTGAGTGTACGGGCGGCACTTTTTAAGATTTCAAAATTCATTTCATCGGTTTCCATAAGTGGAAAACCTCCTTCGCACAACATGATGGCAGCCTCAAATTCAGCATGGAATGGCAGATTGCGGGCATCGGCCTGCATAAAAGGGATGCTGAGGCCGGCAGCCAGGGCTTTTTCTCTGGCCTTGGCCAGCTGCGATTCCGAAAGGTCAATTCCACTCACGCGGTACCCTCTTTTGGAAAGTTCAATGCTGTGCCGGCCGGTACCGCAGCCAATATCCAGAATGTGAATGTTTTTGTTATAGTCAAATTCACTTTCCAGGAAATCACATTCACCCAGCGTGCCCTGCGTGAAGTTTTCCTGATCATATTTTTCGCCGTAATTCTCAAAAAGAGATTCGTACCAGGGTTTCTTGTCCATTTTTTGTTTATTTTTTGGTTATTTTCTCACGTAAGTTGCCCAGCTCAAGGCTGATCAGAGGCATTATTACCGGGTTTTTCATATTGATATTGGCCTGAAAGTCTATGCCAATGGCCATAAAATGGAGGGGAATGACTTTAAATCCCAGTTTAACAGGGATACCAGGGGTGTAAAAATTTTCGGAATCATAGGTCGCGGTTTCAAACCAGCCACTGCCTGACGAAATCAGATGGGTACGTTTGTTGCCCCAGAACATTGACAATCCTGCCTGATAATACACCCGGAAATACCGGTCGCCTTTATACTGCCCCAGCATAAAACCTGCCTGATTGTTAACAACCGAAGGCAGGGACCCAAGGATATTAAACTCATCAAGACGGTAATAATCAACTGAATACAGTAGGTTGTTTTTCAATAAATTCATCTCAACACCATACACGAATCCGTCAACGCTGCTGAAATTATTAAACATTCCCAATTTTGGATTGATGGCAAATTTCTCTGCTTCATCCTGGCCAAAAGCCAGTTGAAATGAGAGAATTGGAATAAGAATAATTATCAGAATTGATTTTTTCACCTGATATGGTTATGACTACAAATTTAATGAATTATTCTGATCCGGCAATATGCTGAAGTTTGCATAAATGGCTGGTTTCAGCATACAAATTTCATAAAAAAAGCCCGCAACCGGACGGATGCGGGCTTTGTAAGAAACTTCTACTTGAGATAGGTATCTAACCATTTGAAGAACTCACGCTGCCACAAAATCGAATTTTGTGGTTTGAGTACAAAGTGTGTTTCGTTGGGGAAGAAAAGAAAACGGCTGGGGATGCCGAGCAGCTGATTGGCATTAAACGCCTGCATTCCCTGTGTATATGGAATGCGGAAGTCGTATCCGCCGTGAATCACCAGCATGGGGGTGTCCCAGTTGCCAACAAAATTGTGGGGAGAAAAGTCGTAGCTTTTAGGACGGGGTTTTTCCCAGAAAGCACCTTTGTAATCGTAATTGACAAAGAACATCTCTTCGGTTTCGAGGTACATGCTTTCGAAGTTGAAAATTCCGCAGTGCGAAATAAAGGTCTTGAAGCGTTTGTTGTGATTTCCGGCCAGCCAGTAAACCGAGAAACCTCCATAACTGGCACCTATGGCACCCAGCCTGTTTTCGTCTACCCAGGGCTCAGCGGCTACTGAATCAATGGCAGTGAGATAATCCAGCATATTCTGTCCGCCATAATCACCGCTGATCTGATCGTTCCATTCCTGCCCGAATGTAGGCAAACCGCGGCGGTTGGGGGCTACTACCACATAATCGTTGGCAGCCATCATCTGGAAATTCCAGCGGTACGAAAAGAACTGACTTACTGCACTTTGCGGACCTCCCTGGCAATACAGGAGTGCGGGATATTTTTTGTTCGGGTCAAAATTGGGAGGCAAAATAACCCATACCAGCATTTTTTTGCCATCGGTGGTAGTGATCCAGCGTTTTTCTGATTTGGCCAGGCTTACATTTTTCAGAATCTCACGGTTGGTAAAAGTGAGTTGTTCTTCGTTGCCATCGGGTGTTACCCTGAACAGTTCGGTAGGCAAATCATGGCGCATTTTGGCTATAAGCAGGTCGTTGCCGTCAATGGCAAACTCAGTAACATTGTGGTCGCCGCGGGTAATCTGCCTGATTTTGCGTGTGGCGATATCCATTTTATACACCTGATAGGTAGCATGTATTCCGCTGATGAAATAAAGTGAATTGCCATCGGCACTGAAGTGAAAATGAGAAGAGCTCTGATCAAAGCCTTCGGAAAGATCGGTAAAAACCCTGCTGATTACTTTTACGGGTTGTCCCGATTTGGATTTCATTCCTTTGCCAAATTTTTCCAGGGCTTTCGGGTTGAACTCGCACATCATAATTCTGTCCTTATCGGCTTCAAAACCCGGGGTTTGCATGCTGCGCCACACGATTTTTGAACCATCGGGTGAGAAAACAGGATCCTGATCGTAACCGGGATTGTCTTCGCTCAGATTTTCAGTTTTGCCATCGGCCAGGGTATACAGATAAATATCGCTGTTGGTACTTACAGCATAATCTCGGCCTTTCAGCTTTTTGCAGGTGTAAGCCAGTGCTTTGCCATCGGGCGACCAGGTAATTTGTTCCATTCCGCCGTTGGGCATCAAAGGGCTGTCCCAGGGTTCGCCGGGCATAATGTCTTTACCTTCACCGGGTTTGCCATCGTTGTATGGCGCAATGAAAATATGGCTGTAGGCATAATCGTGCCAGTTGTCCCAGTGGCGGTACATCAGGTCGTCATAAATCATGGCATCGGCCAGCGGAAGATCCGGATGCAGGTCGCGGACATCCTTTTCAAGTTTAACGTCCTTGATGTACACAATATGTTGCAAATCAGGTGAATATTTAAAGCCATTGATTCCGCCTTCAATGTTGGTGATTTGCACCATATCTTCACCGTTGGGGCCCATTTCCCATAGTTGAACCGATCCGGATTCAGCAGAAAGGAAACCAATTTTTTTACCATCGGGTCTCCAGATGGCGTTGAATTCGCTGCCTTTGAAATCGGTGATTTTACGCGGAGATTCAGCGTTCCGGTCAAGTTTATATATGTCGCGGTTGCCTTTGTTGGTTTCGGTATTGTACCAGGTAACCCCGTATAACAAAGTTTCTCCCGAAGGGGATAACTGCATGTCGCTCACCCGGCCCAATTTCCACATGGTTTCGGCGGTGAATCTTTCCTGTGCATTTGCCGTCATAAGAATCAGGCTTAAAGCTGCTGTTAATAAATGGTTGATTGGTTTGCCCATAACTTTGAATTTTGGTGCTAAATTATAAAAGAAATCGTGGTGTTTGGCTAAATATTTGAATATTCATCACTTCGTTAGTTTTGGATCTTTTTAAGATGTTTTGATAGATGAAATGATGATTGTGCTTTTATATGTTCTGAAAAGAAGTAATGACCTGACACGTTTTCTTCCAACTTGTTAGGTCTTATTTGATTTTTATTTGAGGATGTGAATGAGATATAATGCTAATTCAAAAAAGTACTATAGTTTGAGTCGGTTATAAGCGGAATTATAAATTCCGCTTAGCTGGGATAGACTAGGTTAAGCTATCAGCGCACTTCTGCTAGAGTTGGAATTAAGCGGAATTACAAATTCCGCTTAGCTGCGGAAATGCAAATTCCGCTTAGCAGTATGTTAAATTCCGCTTAACAGGAATCTAAATTCCACAAAGCAAAGCTCACCATACAGGTTTTATCGCAAAGTAATAATCTTACAAAAAGTTAATATTCCATAAATGGGACAAAATATCCCATTATGGGGCAATTTTCTTTTTTGAATTTTTGTAAGTTGTTGATTGAATGACAAATGAAAATGTGGCTGATTTTTTGATAAGCAAATTGAACTTTTTCTCTTAAAACGCATTTGAACAATTTCAAATTAAAATTACCCGGACTACTAACTGCTTTACTGCCCACTCAAAAACAAACTGATTCATGAAGACGGAAGGGGTAAACCCCGATGCAAAATCTTTTGCTGAACCATCATCAGGCTACCATAAGCGGTTGCGCACTGCCAATGGTAGCAACATCTACATATGTGTTGATTTGTCAGGCATAATTCAGACTATTGAAGGGCCATTGCTTCATTTGCTTGGATATCAGGATGCTGCGCTTTCAAAAACGCCCCTTGAAGTTTATGTTCATGACGATGACCTGCAGACTTACCGTTCGCTGATATCAAACAACAACGACCGGGGAGAATTCAGAATGCGCCGGGCAGATGGTACCTGGTTTTATGCCGATGCACTGGTGTATGATGTTTTTGATGATGCTGATGTATTACTGGGTTATTGTTTCAGACTGTATGATGTTACTTCCAGGATGAACGAAATATTCAGGCTGGTTGAACAGGAAGAGATATTTCAGGCAGTGAGCAGAAACTCGCGCGACATCATCATTATTTACTCCGACAACAAAATTCTGTATCACAACGAGCTGGCAATGAACAAGCTGGGCTATATGCCTTCAGATTTTCATAAAATGAATTACCTGAGTCTGTACTCCCGTGCCGATCGCGAAAGGGTAGAAGAGCTGGATGTGAAACTCAGTCTTGATTCCGATTCTGAATTGACTTTCGATGCTGTGGTAAAATCCGGAACCGGCGAGTTGTTTGATTGTGAAGTAACTGTAAAATCAATTACTTTCAACAGGTCAAATGCCAGAATAGCTTTGATTCACGATGTAACTCCTTACAGAAAAGCACTGAGGGAATTAACTTCATCAAAACACGATGCCGAATCGGCAAACAGAATAAAATCTGATTTTCTGGCTATGATGAGCCATGAGATCAGAACACCCATGAACGGTGTAATTGGCATGACCAGCCTGCTTATGAGTACTAACCTTACTTCAGAGCAGCGCGACTATGTTGATACTATACAGGTATCAGGTGAATGTCTGATTGAGATCATTAACGATATTCTCGATTTTTCAAAAATTGAAAGTGGCAAACTTGAGCTCGAAGAAGAACCTTTTGAACTGCAGGTTTGTATAGAAGATACCCTCGACCTGTTTGCGCTCAAAGCCATAGAAAAGGGACTTGATCTGTTGTATCTTATTGATAATGATGTGGCTCCGGTGCTGGTGGGTGATGCCAACCGGCTCAGGCAGATTCTGGTAAATCTGGTAAGCAATGCCATAAAGTTTACCGAAAAGGGCGAAGTTTACATTTCGGTTCAAACCCTGAGTCAGTCGGGCGAAGATGCCGAGCTAAGATTTTCAGTAAAGGACACCGGAATTGGCATTGATTCAGACAAGATTCCTCATATTTTCGAAGCATTTACACAGGCCGACAATTCAACCACGCGCAAATATGGTGGTACCGGTTTGGGGCTGGCCATATCGAAACGCCTTGTTTCACTCATGGGCGGCGATATATGGGCTGAAAGTGAAGCCGGCGGAGGTTCTACTTTTTATTTTACCGTGAAGGTAAAAATTACCAATGAAGTGAAACCCAGGTTACATATTAAAGGAAATCTTGCTAAATTGCATGACCGTAGCGTGATGATTGTTGATGACAATCAGACCAACCGGCAGATATTAAAATTACACTTTGAATCGTGGGGAATGCTTCCGGTTCTGGCCGAATCTGGCAAACAGGCACTGGAATTGCTTCAGGACTCAAAAAAACTTCCTGATCTGGCAGTGCTCGATATGCAAATGCCCGAAATGGATGGTATCAAACTGGCTCAATTGCTGAAAACCCGTTCCGATTTGTCGCAGATTCCATTGATTCTGCTCTCTTCTTCGGGTGATATTGATAACATACCAGCGTATCTTTTTGCTTCGCGCCTTTCGAAGCCGATAAAAATGAAGGCACTTTTTGACCAGGTTCTGAATGTAATTACTGATATTTCAAAGAAAAATCACATGAGCGAATCACAATTTACCCTCGATCCCACATTGGGACAAAGAATCCCGCTCAGGATTCTGATAGCAGAAGACAATATGGTTAATCAGAAACTGGCCATGTCGCTGCTCAACCTGATGGGGTACAGGGTAGAGGCCGTTGTCAATGGCCGGCAGGTGGTTGATATATTGAAGGTTAAAAAGTTTGATATCATTCTTATGGATATTCAAATGCCTGAAATGAACGGCATTGAAGCCACCGAATGGATCATTTACAATATGCCGGCCGACGAGCAGCCGCTGGTAATTGCCATCACAGCCAATGCTATGGTGGGCGACAGGGAAAAATGCCTGGATGCAGGTATGGTTGATTATATGGCCAAACCCATAAAGGTGAACGAATTACAGGCTATGCTCGAAAAATGGGGCAGAGTCATTTTGGAAAGGTCTATGCATGATTGAGTATATATATATTAGGATGGGAGTGAAGTAAAAGAGGGCAGATCATCTGCCCTCTTTTCATTAGTATAATTAGGGTCTGTTGAAAAACTCCGTTAGGAGTTTCCCATTATTAACCCCCGGTGCGGCTTGTCCAACCGGGGGTTAATGGATCGGCAAACAAAACAACCCTGTAAGGGTTGCCCTTTCTTTTGGGGGAACCCACCCAGCTGATCTCTGTTTTGCTGTTTGCAGAACTGATTTCAATCACCTGACGGTCAACTGTCTTAAAAGTCATTTGATGCGGCGTAATTTTAAATTACGCCAAGCATATATCGCTGATTTATAAACCAGTAGGCTGAGCGGAATTTGCAATTCCGCTCCAGGTTTTGACTTTTGAAACAGCAGCCTTTTCAATTTCATTATTAACCTTACAGAAAACTTACCAGCTGATCTCTGTTTTGCTGTTTGCCGAACTGATTTCAATCACCTGACAGCCGACCGGGCTGTGTGTATTTTCCAGAAAATGAGGATGTTTTGTATCCAGTGCATTCAGAAAGTCAATGTTAACGGTTTTTGAACTCACCGGTTTTCCATTTACTTTTATAGCCTGATTTGCTTCAAAACCATGCAGCACAACTTCAATTTTAGTAAATTTTGAAGTAAAATTGCCTTCGGGTTTGTCAATCAGCATAAGCTTTTTACCACCGTCGAAGCTGATGCTG
>JANJXJ010000069.1 GCA_024709105.1 Lentimicrobium sp.
TCCTCAAGGAGAGGGTCCAATAACGGTAAGATTGTGAGTTCATATTCAGCATTTCGTTGCAAAGAAAAACAATTTAACATTTTGAGAAGGATGCAGCTCCATTCTCCTTGAGGAGAAGGGCAGGGGGATGAGGTGCTACAAGTCCTTCAACAAAATTAATCCATGCAGGGGCATAGTTTACGATTACAAAGTTAGAAAATATCACCTCACCCTGCCCTCTCCTCAAGGAGAGGGTCCAATAACGGTAAGATTGTGAGTTCATATTCAGCATTTCGTTGCAAAGAAAAACAATTTAACATTTTGAGAAGGATGCAGCTCCCTTCTCCTTGAGGAGAAGGGCGGGGGGATGAGGTGCTACAAGTCCTTCATCAATATTAATCCATACCGGAGATTTGTTGACAATTACATAGTTTGAGAACAAAACAGCAAATTACAGAACTAAAAATCATTCTATTTCAACATCCAGATTAATTCGCCTCCATTCTTCCCCATTGTGCAAAATGTACTTAATAAGGCCATATTCATCGTGCCAATAAAGGAATTCGATATCTTCCGGTTCTGATTTTGGGTGATAATCAGTAAAAACATAAACGCTTTCAATTTCAAGCCGTTTTACATCCTGGTAATATCTCCTCATTTCCATCCTTTCTGGGTTATCAAAGGTAAACCCATTGGTTAAATAAAAAATATCAATACGAGGATGGTCCTCATATTTTACTACACTAATAAGTTCTTCACCACCCGAGCTGTATTTCAGTTTACTGTTTTGATAATAAATCCTTGCGGTATGATGCTTATATTTTGCATGATGTGCAATGGGATTACATTCAGGGTAATAAATAATCTTTTGAACTATCCAGGAAGTATCCAGTTCGCCTGTTGACGAACGAAATATCAAAGTATCTCCTTCTTCGTACGGATCTATCCATTTTAGTTCTGCTTCTGTGAATTCTGTTTTATATAGACAACAGGAGTTCAGGATAAAAACAGAAATTGCAAAAATAACGCTGAGCTTAGCAAGGTGTTTCATATGAATGTATTAATCAGCAACAGTAACCGGATGATTGTATTGATATGCTCAAAAGACAATTTTTGTTGATAACAGAACAGATTTTGCAATAGTTGAAAGATTCAGCTCCATTCTCCTTGTGAAATTCCATAGCGGTAATATTGTGAGTGTTTTAGCAGCATAGTATTGCAAAAGTAACTAAATTAACGCTTTTAACGGAATGAAGTTCCCTCGTATTCAAATTATTGGCTTATGACGGTGGATTGTGGCCTGCTTTGCTACGGAATCAATATTTCAGAAAGTAATTGCTTTGTATACTTTAGTCGCCGGAACACAATTCCTTTAGGTTTTTAAGTAACAGACTGAATTTAAAAAGCAAAATCGAAATAAATCCAATCAATATTAAGGGTTTGGAATTTCTGAGTGTATAAGTTAAAAGAGCCTCGGATGAACTTCTTCTTATTCAAATAACCTGCAGGATAGAAATGAATCCCTGGCAAATTCATTTTACAGACAAAGCCAACAGCCTGAATAAAAATGCAACACACAGAAAAATGAAAACAACCAAAACATTTACCAGCATACTGATTTTGTTTATACTGAGTTTGCATTCCCATGGGCAGGGATATCTGATGCTGAGTGGAGGCAGCAGCGAAACATCAGGCGGATGGAGCGACCTCCCCTATTCAAAGGTGGTAGAACATTCGGCAAACAAACGCATTGCTGTTATCAGCTATTCTCCTGAAAGTGAATGGATACCCAACTATTTTAAAAGTCTGGGCGCTGTTTCTTCACGCAATTTTTACATACCTGATTTTCAAACCGCAAACAGCCAGGCAACCTATGATTCTCTGATTACCTACGACGGAGTCTTTTTAAAAGGTGGCGATCAGTCGGTATATTACGAGAGTTACCTCAACTCCGCAACCATGCAGGCTCTGCAGGAGATCTACAACAGAGGAGGTGTGATTTCGGGCACCTCGGCAGGAATGGCAATTATTTCTCCGGTAGTTTACACCGCTCAGGGAGCAACCATTTATCCTGCCTCTGCCGCAGCAAATCCTTACACATCGCAAATTACACTTAAAAACGACTTCCTTCAAACCCTGAATAAACCATATATTTTTGACACCCATTTTGTGCAGCGCGGACGCATGGCAAGACTGGCAGCATTTATGGCCAACTGGTATAAAAAAACCGGCGAAAAGGCCACCGGCATAGGTGTTGATGATCGTACAGCCCTATTTATTGAACCATCCGGCACAGCCACAGCATACGGAACCGGCGCTGTAAACTTTTATGTTGCTGCCGGCGAAAATCCGGCATACGATACCACGGTCAATATCCTGAGAACCGGAGAAATGAACACCTTTCAACTCCTGCATGGCTGCGCTGTAGATCTTAATTCATTGAATGTAACTGGTTTTACCGAAAATATTGTTCCGGAAAAGAAAACTGAAACCGTATTTGCACACCTGCTTTTCAGCGGATCAGAACAAATTACGGAAGAAGCAATTCAATATTTTGTTTCAGCTGCTGGTATGCCCTCAGATACCATCCTGATAATTACCGGCAGCAATCAAACTCCGGCCAGTTCGCTTAAGGTTTCGCTTCAACTGCTGGGAGCTACTCAGGTTTATATTGAACAGGCCATTGCATCCAACCAAAACAATGCTGCTTTTGCCGGCAATATCAGAAATGCCCGCAAATTGCTGTTCATGGGAAATGATTACACCACATTTATGTCGTTTATCAACGGAAATGGCAATGGCAAACTACTGAACTCCAGGATCAGAAACTATAGTGTTCTGTTGTTCTTTGCCGGCGATAATGCTCGTTTTGCCGGAAAAACTGTAGTAAATAATTACATGGGAAATGCTGCCTCTTATTATGGCGAACTTGAATTTAACCCCGGGCTGGCATTACTCGAAACCACGGCCATTATGCCCAATACTTACCTGAATAGTGATATTTACGAAAACACCATTTCGGGCCTCCCTTATGCCATGCTGCTCGATTCGCTTGCTTACGGCATTTACCTTACCGGAAATAATTTTATATCATACAGCATTGATAATCAAGGCAAATCCCATTTAAAATCCCTCGGTGGAACTACCCCTGCCATCATCATGAAAAATAATGGTTGTATGGGAGGCTTTGCCAGTCAGGGACCAAATACAAACCACAGGAACATTGCAGGATTCAGTACAATGGGGTTGTGGTTTCTGGCGCCCGGTGACAGCCTTCAGGTTGGTGAGGCAACAAATTTCTCGATCCCCGAATCAGGTAACTTTAGGTTTGAGGTATTTCCTAATCCTGCTTCAGGGAATATTAATCTGCAATTGCGGGAGGGCAGCTACGAAATTATTATTAGAAATTCTGTTGGGCAGGAAATGTTGTGCAAATCAACAAGACACGAAGCATCCCTGGATATTTCGTACCTCCCGAAAGGCATTTATTTACTGACCATTAAAGAAATTTCAACAAACCAGATTTTTATAAAGAAAATCCTCAAAAACTAATAACCTGTTCTGAATCAATAATTAAAAAACAGAACAGGAGGAATCAGCAGCAACATAGCAAGAATCGTTATAATAAGAATAAGCGGGGCAAGCCACTTTGCCCATTTATTGTAAGGAACTCCTGCAATGGAAAGTGCCCCCATGGTTACACCGCTGGTAGGAATAATCATGTTGAATATGCCATCTCCAAATTGAAAACACAGCACTGCAGTTTGTCTGCTTATGCCCACCAGATCACTCAGCGGAGCCATAATGGGCATGGTAAGAGCCGCCTGCCCCGACCCACTGGGCACAAAAAAGTTGAGAAATCCCTGAAAAACAAACATCATTTCCACGGCCATTACAGTATGGAATTGGTTGGCATACTGCGAGATATAATGAAGCATGGTTCCGATTATTTTACCATCTTCGGCAATCACCAGCAATCCGCGGGCCATGCCAATGACAAGGGCTGCCATTACCATATCCTTTGCCCCCGACACGAATGCTTTTACAGCTTCAGAAGTTTTAAGCCGTGCAACAGCAGCACTTAAAATTCCAAGGGCAAGAAATACGGCAGATATCTCATTGATGTACCACTTCCAGCGGTTGGAGCCATAAATAATGAGTCCTAATACCAGAAATAACAGAATAACCACCACTTTTCTTGAAAAATTAAAAGGAAGTTCGTCTTGTTTTACTGAAGAGCTCTCTGCCTGAGCATCCAACTCATAAACAGGGCTTTTCGAAGGGTCTTTTTCAATTTTTCTGATGTAAACGAGCACAAAAACTATGGCAGCAGTTGTAAAAACCAGCCATACCAGCAAACGGTATTCCCATCCGCTGAAAATTGGCAATCCGGCAATACCCTGGGCAATTCCGATGGTAAACGGGTTGGTAAGTGCTCCGGCAAACCCGACACCTGCTGCAAGAAACGAAACCGAAAGCCCGGTTATGGAATCGTATCCCATGGCTCTGGCCATTGGAATGGTAATCATAATAAAAACCAGCACCGATTCGCTCATCCCGAAAGTGGCTCCGCAGACAGAAAAAATCAGCATCATCAACACAATAACCATCTTTCGGGAGCTTTTTTTCCCTGAGGTTCGCCTGAGCATTTCAAATAAACCGGCATCAATAGCACCTGTTTTGTTCAGAATGCCAAATGAACCACCTACCAGAAAACAGAATCCGATAATCAAACCTGCCTGCACAAATCCTTTGATAGGAGCCATTAAAAATGAGGCCGGGCCCTGCGGACTTATTTCAGTAAACCTGAAACTGCCGGGAATAAGATAATTGCGCCCGTTAACAACTTCATACTGAAACTCGCCGGCTGGTATTATCCAGGTAAGTGCCATAAAAACAACCATAATAATCAAAATTATGGTGATGGCTTCTGGGAATTTTTGTTTCATACGAATGCGTGGTCTTATTTTTCAATTCGCAGTACAGGGTATTTTTCTCCTGATATCAGATACTCAAATTCAGGATAAGAAGGCAGCGCATACATAGCCCGGGGCTCTAATGCCAATACAATTTTAGTACTGAAAAGTCCCTTTACCGGAACCAGGTAATAATCAGCTGGAATTACATCAGAAACCTGAACTTTCTCCACCAAAGGCAAACTTCCTTCTATCCCTTCAAAATTTGTTTTTTCATGACCAGTAATCTGGTATTGAAATGTTCCCGGTTTGATGGTGAATGCTGAATCCTGATAGCTAAAACCTGATCGCTTCAACCAGGAAACAAGCAAAGTGTCATTCTTAGGGATAAGATAGGCTTCAGGGGGCTTTACTGACTCTATTTTCTTCACCACCGGATGATAAGCCTCTACCTTAAAAACGGTATCCTTTTTTGTACTTATTGAAAACAAAGGGTATTCAAGTGGTTCTATGCCTTGTGTATGCTCTTGTATGATAGCAACCTCTGCTTTGGGCAATTCAAGTTCTTTGCGTGCCCTTTGCACCCCTTCTCTTATCTGGGTGCGATGAACCAGGGCAAACTGCAGAAGTCCCAATGCTGTCTGGTATTGGCTTTTCACTCGTCTTTCCAGATTATGAATAGAATCTCTTCCGTTCATTCCTTCCACAATAAGTGAAAAAGTGCCGGTAATACCAAAACTTTGTCTTCCGTCGTTGATATCTACAGTGCTGTGCCTGAGCCTTTCCCCGGCTGGAAAATCGCCCAGGGTGTATTCGAAAAAGGAAAAACCATACTGCCTTAGGTGTACTTTGATGTATGGTAGTGCATTTATTTTGAAAAGATTGCGCAGCTCTTCGCTGGTATTTATATTGGTTAGCCCTCCCAGCTGAATATCAAAATTGCGGCGGTATCCGAATTCTTCCCAGGCCTTGCCATAAGGATAGTACTCATGAAAATCAACGGTCATTTCAGGGTCTGTTTCCCTGAAAACCTGCTGTATGATGGCTGTTTCTTCGGCCCTTATGAGCAAATGATCGCGATTGAGGTCTATGCCCGAACCGTTGCGCCTTTCATGGCGGTCTCCTCCCGTTGGATTACATTGCGGAATGATTGTAAGATCAGTAGTTTTTAACAGGGTATGGCCGGTGTTTTTTGCAAAGAAGGCAATCAGTTGCAACATAGCTTCCATCCCCGAGGGTTCATTGCCATGCTGCTGTGCAATCATCAGTACTTTGAGTTTATCATCGCTCTCTTCCGCTCGCGAAATCTTTACTACCGGAATCTGCAATCCATTTTGCAAGGGAAAATAAGTAACGGTAATTTCGTTGCTTTGTGCATCACACTTTTTTACAAACTCAACAACCTCGCTGTTTGTGGTTAAGCGCCTGAAGCCTGCAGTTTTCAACGGCGTATTAAACTGAGCCAGAACTTCAACTGAACCGACGGTAAGAAAAAGCACAAAACTGGCAGCTAAAAATCTTCTGATCGTTTTCATAAGCAACATTTTTAAAAATAGAAAGAGGCTGATGTAAGACTTCCGGAGGCCAAGTTACAGGTTTTGAAAATAACTTCAAACACCTACCTGTGCGCCGGCTGAATACAGTCAGCCTCTTTTCCGCTAACCAAACAACTACATTTTGTTAGTGGATCATCAGTTTTGTAACGTTTATCTTATTGTCAACAAGGGTGCGAACCACATAAACACCTGGATTCAGACTGCTTACATCAAGTTTAATCTTGTTAACACCAGGAGCAATTGCACGATTTGACTGCATGACTTCACGTCCTGTAATGTCAGTAAGAACTATAACTGCATTACCGGAAGCCAACAGATTAAATTCAATATTCACTTCAGTGCCGGCAGGATTAGGATAAACCAGTGCGCTGAGTTTTGCAAGGTCGCGTTCTTCTATTCCAACAGTACCTTCAGCAACTTTAATATTATCAACAGCAAGATTTGAACCTCCGGCAGTTGAGTTTCCGGGAGTAAGATCGGTGGTAAGCACAAATGCAATCCATACATCCTGGCCAGCGAAACCCTTTTCTTTCAAATTTACACTACGGTGTGAAATGCCTTGTCCGGGATTGCCCACAAATGCTGACCAGCTTTCAGGAGTAACGTTGGCCATGATCAATGCATTTTCCTCAAAATAAGGAATTGTAGGAGTTGCGCCTGAAACTGCAGGTGCGCACAGTACCATATAATCATCGGGATAATTTCCTGAAGAAGTGGTTGATAAAGCGCTCCAGCTCAGTGTTGAGTTCTGTCCGAGGGTGATGGCCGGAAGAATCATCCAGTCGTCAGCACGTCCGTCGAGCGGCATATTGGTGGTATAGGATGACGACATGGCCACTCTGGTTCCCTGCATCTCAATGCGGTTGGTGGTAGTAACCAGCCATGCGCTGTCCTGCCATCTTTCTTCTCCATTGGCCTGAATATAACCATCGTTGTTGATAACAATCCAACCTTCAGGAAGAACCAACAGCCCTTCAAAATCCTGGTAAAACAATGTTGTAACTCCCTGTTGTTCAGTTGTTACAGTTACTACCCATACCTGGGTTGAACCATCCTGAGCCGTAACGGTATAATTTACTGGCGAAGTAAAATTCTGAGCTGCACCGCTTGCCGGGCTTACTGTTGCATAATCAGATAAAGTGATGGTGGGTACCAGTGCTGTGAGGTCGGTTCCGAAAGGAACTACTAATGAAACTGTATGCTCGGCATTGCTGATTACACCATTAACAGCGGGAGTCAGGTCTTCGAAGCGGAAAGAATAAATATCTTTGGCACTGCTTGCCGGCAATTTGGTAACGGTAACTGTCCAGTTTTCGGAAGCAGCTCCCTGATTCAGGCTGTACACCACAGGATTGCTGAAATCATTGGCGGTTACACCACTCACCTGCTCAACATCTCCAACCTTTGCAACAGCACCCGCAGTTGCTTCAAAAGTGGCTACCCGACTGCTCAGGTCAATCTGATAAGGTACGGTAAGGTTGATGGCATTGGTTACAATGTTGATGTCTGCATAAACTTCGGGAGTGATGTCAAGAAAACCATAGCTGGTGAAAACCGGTTTTGCAATCCAGTTTTCGTAGCTGAAGTTTGGCACCAGATTGGGTGTGATTCCATCGCTGTAAATGCAGTTGTCGAGCCAGAAAGTTGCGGAGCCTGTCCAGCTTGCTGCCACATCCAGAGCACGAACTGCTACAATAACTTTGGCAGATCCTGCAGGCGCCGTTCCTGAGAGTGATATGGTCTGATAAGCAGGGCCATCAAGCGTAAAATCGGTTGACTCGCGGTTAATATAAGCACCACTGGCATCGTGAAAGAGTAAACGCACGTTGTACTCTGCCCCCGGGTCATTGTCGAGAATATCAATTGAAAAGGTAAAATCCAGTGCTGCTATATTAAAGGTATCGGAAATGAAGTAAGGTGTACCTGTTTCGGTGAAGGTAATCTTAACAGCTTTGCTGCCATTGGTTACTTTGGCGGGGTCGGTTTCTTTAACAATGGTGAGCGGAGCCCAGCCGGCAGGAGAATCTTCTTTCCAGTTGGCAATAAACTCAACAATTACCGGCCATTCCTCATAACTGAAGTTGGGCACTAAGTTCGGGGTAACTCCATCGGAATAAATGCAGTTGTCGAGCCAGAAGGTAGAAGAGCCTGTCCAGCTGGCGGCCACATCCAGAGCCCGGACAGCTACAACAACCTTTGCAGATCCTTCGGGTGCAGTACCTGAGAGTGATATGGTTTGAAAATCAGGACTATCAATCGTAAAGTCAGTGGATTCACGGTTGATGTAAGCACCTGATGCATCATGATAAAGCAATCTTACATTGTATTCTGCGCCCGGATCATTGTCGAAAATGTCAATGGAAAAGGTAAAATCCAGCGCTGCAATATTAAAGGTATCGGAAACAAAATAAGGAGTTCCGGTTTCGGTGAATGTGATTTTCACCGATTTTGTTCCGTCAGTAACCTTGGCAGGGTCGGTCTCTTCTTCAAAGACCATGGGAACCCAACCTGCAGGGGAATCTTCTGCCCAATTGAGCGGCTGAGCCTTCAGCGAAACGCTGAAAAAGGCCAGAACTACCAGTAATAAAGTAAAAATTCCTGATTTCATAAGCTGTGTTTTTGATGAGTAAATGATTTTGGTGATTTAAATGCCTATACACTTATCATTCTGCATTCCCTTAATGGATTTCTTGAAAATTCTGAATTTATTTTTGCCAAAAACAAATCATAGGGTTCATTTTGGAAATGCTCTGATAATTATTGAATGAGTATTCAAAGCAGCATGGAAAGACTATCAGTAATATATTGACTGTCAACAGGAAATAAACTTGAGAAGGTTGCTTATCAGTAAATTTGAATTCACTAATTATCCGATTGCCCATATTGCCTTGAAGATACTATACCGTTCTAAACAAAACAGACTTAAAAATTATGTTTTGATAAAACTGAGGATTCTAACACCTATTCTATTTTCTACTGGCCTGAATAATTTACATATTGTGTAAGCTAATAAAAGGACAAAAAAAACCGCCGTTTCCGGCGGTTTTTTTAAAAAGTGATTCACTTTTTATCTTCTTACCTTCGCTCCGGTTTCTTTTTCAAGCACCTCTGCAAGTCTTTCCATAAATTTGTCTATCTCTTTGTCGGTGAGTGTTTTATTCTCATCCTGAAGTGTAAAGCTGATGGCATAGGATTTTTTGCCAGCTTCAATTTTATCACCTTCGTAAACATCGAACAGATTAACCTTTTTCAGGAGTTGTTTGCCGGTTTTGAATGCGATGGCTTCCAGATCGGCATATTTTACCTGCTTATCCAGCACAAGCGCAAGGTCGCGGCGAACCTCGGGGAATTTTGAAACCTCCCGGTAGGTAACGGCATGGTTTTTAACTGCATGTATCAGATTGTCCCAATGTATGCCCGAATAAAACACTGGCTGTGAGATGCCAAACTGTTTCAGCAGTTTTTCATTCAGCCTTCCGATGCAATAAATGGCCTTTCCATTGAGCTGATATACCTCGCCAGAAGCAAAAAATGAAGGCAACTGACCCGAGGGCAAAAGTTTTGACAGATCAAGACCTGTTTTCTTGAGTGCGCCGGTAACAAACGACCGTAGCTGGTAAAAATCGGTTTTTTTATCGGCATTGTTCCAGCTTTCGGGCAAGGATTTACCGGTTGCAAAAACTCCGAGAATTTTTTGTTCCCTGTAGTTTTTGTCAACGTTACCTTTTACATCGGCGCCGGTAAGTTCATACACAAAACCAAATTCATAAAACCTGAGGTTAAGCTGTTTGCGATTCAGATTGTAAGCAATGGATTCCAGTCCGCTGAAAACCAGAGTCTGCCGCATAACATCCAGCTCGCGCGACAAAGGATTGAGGATTTTTACATTTTTTGCAGGGTCAAACCATTGCCCGCCTTCATAATACAACGAACTGCTCAGCGAGTTGGTAAGAATTTCGTTAAATCCGTTGCTGCTAAGAAAATCTGCAATCAGATTCTGCAATTTTTCGCGGTCGGGACGCTGATGGTATGAAATACTCGAATTGAGTTTATCTCCGGCATTGATTTTATTGTATCCATATATACGCAAAACCTCTTCCACCACATCTGCCTTGCCCGTAACATCAACTTTAAAGGGAGGCACCAGTAACCTGAGTCCATCGGTAGTTTCATTTTCAATGCTGATTCCCAACCCTTTGAGAATAACTTTGATGTCCTCTGCCGGAATTTCCTGACCAACAAAGTTATTTACCCATTGGTATTCGATTTCAACGACTTTATGGGGAATGGTTTCGGGATATAAATCAACGATATCAGAAGAGATTTGACCACCACAAATTTCCTTGATGAGCAATGCAGCTCGTTTCAAAGCAGTTACAGTGATATCGGGATCAGTTCCGCGTTCGAAGCGGAATGAAGCATCGGTTTTAAGGGTGTGAAGTTTTGACGTTTTCCTAACTGAAACCGGGTTAAAACAGGCACTTTCAAGAAAAACCGCAGTTGTATTATCAGTTACTCCTGATTTTGTTCCGCCAAAAACACCGGCAATACACATGGCTTCCTGTGCATTGCAAATCATAAGATCTCCGGCCCCCAGCTTGCGTTCAACATCATCTAGTGTTACAAAAGGTGTTCCTTGCGGAAGTGTTTTAACAACTACTTTATTCCCAGTAATTGCCGCTGCATCAAAGGCATGCAAAGGCTGACCATATTCAAACAAAACATAATTCGTTATGTCCACCACATTGTTGATGGGTCTTACACCGATGGCTTTCAGCCTGTTGGCCAGCCAATCGGGTGAGGGGGCCACCTTAATTCCCGAAACAGTTACTCCCGAGTAGCGTGGACAAGCTTTGGCATCAGCCACCTCTACGGCAACAGTCAGTTGATTGTTGTCAGGTTTAAATGCCGATACATCAGGACGACGAAGACTGAGTCCGTTTTCAAGCCCACGGGCCGCGATGGCTGCCGATAGATCGCGGGCAACGCCCAGGTGTGAAGCTGCATCAGCACGGTTGGGAGTAAGACCGATCTCAAAAACAACATCGCTGGTAATACCAAAATACTCAGCAGCGGGTATTCCGGTCTGTGTGTTTTCAGGAAGCACCATAATTCCATCGTGCGAGTTGCCTAATCCAAGTTCGTCTTCGGCACAAATCATTCCCTCGGAGAGCTCACCCCTGATTTTTGATTTTTTTATCTCGAAAGATTCTTCACCTTTATAAATAATGGTACCTATCGTGGCTACCACTACCTTTTGCCCGGCGGCAACATTGGGTGCACCGCACACAATATGAAGCAGTTCCGGACCTCCGGCATCAACTGTTGTAATGCTCAGTTTGTCGGCATTCGGATGACGTTCGCAGGTAACCACATGTCCGGTTACCACGCCCTTAAGACCGCCTTTGAGCGACTCAAATTCCTCAATTGCCTCAACTTCAAGGCCTATATCGGTAAGAAGTTTAGAAATTTCTTCAACACTCAGTCTGGTATCAAGGTACTCTTTAAGCCAGTTGTAAGATATCTTCATTCAATTGATTTTTAGGGGACAGCTGCTTAATCTGCTGCTGTGCCAAATAATGAAGCTGCAAATTTAAGGATATTTCGCAAAGGAGTAGTGATACTTTACGGATTGATTTTATTGCAGAAAGTCCTGTCATTTCAGCTATAAAATATTTTTTTTCTCAGGCCTTGAAAATCAGAACTAAAGCTATAATTTTGCGCCCGATTTCAAAAAGCTGTTTCCGGAAGTGAAAAAACTCGCATTTATTCTCGTACTACTCTGTTTTACAATTGCTTCTGAAGCTCAGGACAGCATTCGCAGACACAGCATCAGTGCATCACTCGATGTTTATTCGGCTCATTTGTGGCGGGGTGCCAAAAACGGGACATCCATCAGCATACAACCAGCAGCCGAATATTCCTATGGAAATTTTTCAGCCGGAATATGGCTGGCCTACAGCATTGACCGCAGCTATACCGAGCTTGACCTCTATGCATCCTATTCGGCAGGCAGTTTTACCATAACTCTTTATGATTATTTCTGCCCGCCAAATCCGGTGAAACAATTTGAGTTTTTTGAATTTACCGAAGGCAAAACCAAACATACCCTCGACCTGAATGTAGTTTACGCGCAACCTGAAAAACATCCGTTTGAGTTGCTGGTAGCAACCATGGTTTACGGAGATGACCTGAACAGCGAAACCGGAAACAACTATTTTTCAACCTATATCGAACCTGCTGTTCATTTTCACCCCTGGAAATCAGACTTTAAAATATTCGCAGGTTTTACTCCGGCAGCCAGCTACTATGCAGATCAGGCAGCCTTTATCAACCTGGGAGCTTCCATAAGCTATAAGGTAAAAATTCACAGAAAAGTGGTGATTCCGGTTACAGCTAAATTTATGTATAACCCGGTGGATGAAAAAGCGTTTTTTGCAGTTGGTGTCAACTTGTAAAAGGTTACCCATTTCATTATAAGCTGAAATTATAAATACCAGCCTTTGGTCCGGTGAAATAATCAATTTATAATACATTATATTTCAGTTATTTAGAATGCATTTCATCAATTTTGGAGTTTTTTCTTAACAACAAAGCAAACATCAAATTCTCACCTTTCATCTGCTGATTTTCATTCCCGATTCAATCCTTTTGTTAACTTTGCACAGTCAAACAAAACGATAAGTGATGATTACATTTTTCAGGGGCAGCAATATTTTTGCAGTTGGCAGCAGTCAGGAACTCTCGCACAGCGATGTACAGAAACTCAACTGGTTGTTCGGAGGTGCCGAATGTCTTGAAGCCCGGTCATTATCGGGCTTTTTTATTGGCCCGCGCCGCGAAATGATCACTCCATGGAGCACCAATGCTGTGGAAATCACCCAGAATATGGGAATAAGCGGCATCTACCGAATCGAAGAATTTTATCCGGTTTCGGGCCCCGGGGCTAAGTACGACCCCATGCTGCAAAACCTCAGCGAAGGTCTTGATCAGGAGCTGTTTACCATTGTTCACGAACCTGAGCCCATTCGTCATATCACAGATATTGCAGCTTACAATCAACAGGAAGGACTTGCCCTTTCGCAGGATGAAATAGAATATCTTGAACAACTGAGCAGCAAACTGGGCCGCCCCCTCACCGACAGCGAAGTGTTTGGCTTTTCGCAGGTTAATTCTGAACATTGCAGGCACAAAATATTCAACGGTACCTTTGTTATTGACGGCAAAGAAGAAGACGAGACCTTGTTTTCGCTGATTAAAAAAACCTCAAAAGCCCATCCCAACTTTATTGTTTCAGCTTACAAGGATAATGTAGCTTTTATTTCGGGGCCGTCCATCAGGCAGTTTGCGCCTGAAAGACAGGACATTCCTGCCTATTTTGGTATTAAAGAAAAGGAATCGGTTATTTCGCTCAAGGCAGAAACACATAATTTCCCGACAACTGTAGAGCCTTTTAACGGAGCTGCCACCGGAAGCGGCGGCGAAATCCGCGACCGTATGGCTGGTGGAAAAGGCTCAATGCCCATCGCAGGAACTGCTGTTTATATGACCTCATACCCGCGCAATTGCGAGAATCACACCTGGAAATCAGCTGTGACTCCCCGCAAATGGCTCTACCAAACCCCTGAAGAACTTCTGATCAAGGCTTCGAACGGCGCCAGCGATTTTGGCAACAAATTTGGCCAGCCCCTTATCTGCGGAAGCCTGCTCACTTTCGAACATCGGGAAAACAACAAAACCTACGGATATGATAAAGTGATTATGCTTGCCGGCGGTATCGGATATGCATCCAAAGCCGACAGCCAGAAATCTGACCCCGTTCCCGGAGACAAAGTAGTTGTGATGGGTGGCGACAACTACCGCATTGGTATGGGAGGTGGTGCGGTTTCTTCGGTAGCAACCGGACAGTTCAGCAATGCCATTGAGCTCAATGCTGTGCAACGCTCCAACCCCGAAATGCAAAAAAGGGTGTACAACGCCATCAGGGCAATGGCAGAAATGGACATCAATCCGGTTGTTTCCATTCACGATCATGGAGCAGGAGGCCATTTAAACTCGCTCTCCGAGTTGGTGGAAGTCACCGGCGGAATTATCGAAACCAACAAACTTCCGGTTGGAGACCCTACCCTTTCAGAAAGAGAAATCATTGGCAATGAATCTCAGGAACGTATGGGCCTGATTATGCATGAGGGTGACATTGAATTGCTGCAGAAAGTAGCCGAACGCGAAAGGGCGCCCATGTTTGTTGTTGGCGAAACCACTGCCGATCAGCAACTTACATTTGTCAATACAAAAACTGGCGCAAAATCCATTGATCTGCATCTGGCCGATATGTTTGGCAAACCGCCTCGTACCATTATGGACGATGTAACCGTTGCCGAAACTCATACTCCGCTGAAATACAAAGCCGCCCACCTGAAACAGTATGTTGAACAGGTACTTCAGCTCGAAGCTGTTGCCTGCAAAGACTGGCTCACCAACAAAGTTGACCGTTCAGTTACAGGCAGGGTGGCCATGCAGCAAACAGCCGGTCCGGTTCAGTTGCCGCTAAACAATGCCGGGGTAGTGGCCCTGGATTTCGAAAACAACAAAGGTATTGCCACATCAATTGGTCATGCTCCTTCAGCTGCGCTTATCAATCCCGCAGCCGGTTCGGTACTTGCCATTGCCGAAGCCCTCACCAATATCGTCTGGTCGCCGCTTTCTTACGGAATAAAAGGCATTTCGCTCAGTGCAAACTGGATGTGGCCCTGCCGAAACCCGGGTGAAGATGCGCGGTTGTTTAACGCTGTGAAAGCTGCCAGCGATTTCGCAATTGCCCTAGGTATAAATATCCCTACCGGCAAAGATTCACTTTCCATGACACAGAAATATCCTGATGGAGAAAAAGTACTCTCACCGGGAACAGTAATTATATCGGCTGTTGCCGAAGTGAGTGACATCAGGCGTACTATTAAACCAGTAATTCAGCCTGAATTTACATCCACCCTGATTTATCTCGATTTTTCCGGTGCTCCTCTCAAAACAGGCGGAAGCAGCCTTGCGCAGATTTTGGGAACATTGGGCGATGAAGCCCCTGAAGTTGCAGATGCAACATATTTCATCAGGGCATTTGAAGCAGTTCAGGCATTAATCAACCGCGGAGTTGTGCTTGCCGGTCATGACATATCCTCGGGCGGACTGGTAACCACCCTGCTCGAAATGTTGTTTGCCCAGCCGGGAATCGGCCTGGATGCCGATCTCGATGGATTCGGAGAGAGTGATATTGTAAAACTGCTTTTCAGCGAAAATCCAGGAGTAGTACTTCAGGTGAACGATCTGGATTTTACCTCTGTATTCCTGCATGAAGCCGGCCTTAACTATAAAATCCTGGGCAAACCATCGTTCAGAAGATTCCTCACCCTGCGCTACCACAACGGAAATACCGAGCTTGACATTGATCAGCTAAGGAAACTCTGGTTCAAAACATCCTACCTTCTTGACCGGGTGCAAAGCGGCGAAGATCATGCTGCCCGGCGTTTTAAGAATTTCGCACTACAACCGCTTACTTTCGATTTTGGAGACGATTTTACCGGCCGTTTCTCAGAATTTGGCATCACTCCGTTCAGAACTGGCAATACTGGAATAAAAGCTGCCATCATTCGTGAAAAAGGAGTAAATGGCGACCGGGAAATGGCCTGGTCTCTTTATTTGGCAGGTTTTGATGTAAAAGATGTACACATGACCGATCTGATAAGCGGGCGCGAAACCCTCGAAGACATAAATATGATTGTTTTCGTTGGCGGATTCAGCAATTCCGATGTTCTTGGGTCTGCCAAGGGATGGGCCGGAGCATTTCTCTATAATCCAAAAGCCAAGGCTGCCCTCGACAATTTCTATGCCCGCCCCGATACCCTAAGCCTGGGGGTTTGCAATGGCTGTCAGCTTATGGTTGAGCTGGGGCTGATTTATCCTGAGCACAGTCAGCAACCCAAAATGCTGCACAACACATCAGGAAAATTTGAATCGGCATTTATCAATGTTGATATTGCTGAAAATCACTCTGTTATGCTTGCAAGCATGGCAGGAAAGCGGTTAGGAATCTGGATTGCGCATGGAGAAGGAAAGTTCAGTCTTCCGCTTGCTGAAAACCAGTACAACATCCCAATGACTTACAGCTATGCAGAATATCCCGGAAATCCCAACGGTTCCGACTTCAATGCTGCTGCCATAGTTTCGCAGGATGGCAGACATCTGGCTATGATGCCTCATCTGGAGCGCTCCATTTACCCATGGAACTGGGCATGGTATCCCGGGGGCAGAACCGGCGATGAAGTTTCACCCTGGATTGAAGCTTTTGTAAATGCGCGAAAGTGGGTGGCTGAACATCAGTAGAAAAATCAAAATTTTCTCCAAAAGGGCAAAACATCAGGTTTTGTCCTTTTTTTCATTTTGTATATAAAACAAGCGGTTCGGTAAAAAATAGCGCACATTGACGCGGCATTTAAATAATCTGCCATTCAAGCTGCGGGACTGTTAATAAATATTTTGTATTGACAGATTTGCATATTAATAATATATCCTATACTTTTACCTGTTGATGTGGAGGGGATACATCAAGTATGGCCGGAAAAATTCATCAGGGAACTGCAATCATTATGGGGAAGACAATTTTTATTACAGGTGCCACAAGTGGAATAGGCCGGGCATGTGCCATGCGCTTTGCACACGATAACAATACATTAATCATTACAGGCCGCAGAGAAGAGCGGTTAAAAGAACTTTCTGATCAGTTAAAAGAGACTTTTAACGGAAGAATAGTGCCTCTGGTTTTTGACATCAGGAATCAGGAAGAGGTGATTGCAGCAGTTGATTCCCTTCCTCCGGATATAAAAGCGCCTGATGTCCTGATTAATAATGCGGGGCTTGCTCTCGGACTCGAAACCATTGACAAAGGCAATACCCAGCAGTGGGACACCATGATTGATACCAATGTGAAAGGATTACTGTACATCACCAAAGCCCTTGTAGCTGGAATGATTGAAAGAAAAACAGGCCACATCATCAATATTGGTTCCATTGCCGGCCGCGAAACTTACCTCAACGGAAATGTTTACTGTGCTTCAAAAGCTGCTGTTGACAGCCTGAGCAAAGCCATGCGTATTGACCTTCTTCCTCATGGCATAAAGGTAACCCAGATAGCACCAGGTGCAGTGGAAACAGAATTTTCGAATGTACGTTTCAGTGGCGACAGCGAAAGAGCTAAATCAGTTTACAGGGGGTTTGAACCTTTGCACCCCGAAGATGTAGCCGATGTAGTACATTACGCTGCTAATCTGCCGCCTCATGTTAACATAAACGACCTGCTGCTTATGCCTTCAGCTCAGGCTTCTGCCGGGCTTATTCACAGAAATCTGTAAACAAAACCTGTTAAACTTATTTTGTATTCATGCATTTTTAAAACTGAAATCATGACAGAAATCACCCGCATCTTCGACCTCCTCCCCCATTATCTGGAAAACTTCAAACCCAAAGACGATGCACTTGCCGTTAAGGAAGATGGTGTCTGGAAAAAAATAAGCATTGCACAGTATATTCAAACTTCGGATAACCTGACCTATGGATTAATCGCTTTGGGAGTAAAACCCGGCGATACCATAGCCACCATCACCAACAACAGGCCTGAGTGGAATTTTCTGGATATGGCCATAATGCAGGCGGGAGCCATTCATGTGCCGGTTTATCCAACCATCAGCCCGGCCGATTATCAATACATCTTCAATCATGCGGAAATAAAATTTGTATTTGTTGCAGGTGAGGAAATGTCAAAAAAAATAAGGGAGGTGGCAACTTCCTGCCCTTCGGTACAGGAAGTTTTCAGTTTTAAATTGCGCAAGGATTTCCGTAATGTTTACGATATAGTTGAACTCGGTCAGGAAAAGCCTGTACCCGAAGAAGTTGATAAAATCAAAGCCGGAATAAAGCCTGCTGACCTGGCTACCATAATTTACACATCAGGCACAACCGGAAATCCAAAGGGGGTAATGCTTTCGCATAACAACATCATTTCCAACTTTAAAGCAGTTTCCTACATTCCTACTTTTGGCGAAGAGGGCAAAGCGCTGAGTTTTCTGCCACTCTGCCATGTTTACGAGCGCATGCTGAACTATTTGTATCAGTATCTGGGCATATCCATCTATTATGCCGAAAGTCTGGCAACAATAACCGACAACATCAAGGAAATTCATCCCGATATGATGTGTTGTGTGCCCAGGTTACTAGAAAAAATTTATGACAAAATTCAGGCTACCGGGCGCAAACTCAAAGGGGTGAAGCGCATGATTTTCTTCTGGGCAGTAGATCTGGCCCTGCATTACGATGTACAAGGCAACAACAACGCGTGGTACATGCTTCGTCACCGCATTGCCGATAAACTGATTTACAGCAAGTGGCGCGAAGCCCTTGGCGGGAACTTTAAAATTATTGTTTCGGGCGGCGCATCCATACAACCCAGGCTGGTAAAAACCTTCAGGGCAGCAGGACTTCCCATCTACGAGGGATACGGTCTTACTGAAACCTCACCGGTGGTGGCAGTTACAAGTACCGATCACAACGGTATCAAGATAGGAACAGTTGGCCCTCCGCTCCGCGGAGTTGAAGTAAAAATAGCCGAAGATGGCGAAATCCTGGCCCGTGGCCCCGGTATAATGCTGGGCTACTTCAAAGAACCAGAACTTACTGCTGCTGTTATTGACAGTGACGGATGGTTTCATACCGGAGATATAGGCGTGTTTGAACCCGAAGGACAATTAAGAATAACCGGTAGAAAAAAGGAAATATTTAAAACCTCTCTGGGCAAATACATTGCTCCCGAGCTCCTCGAAAACAAAATCAAGGAATCTCCGTTTATTGACAATATCATGGTTGTAGGTGAAAACCAGAAGTTTGCAGCTGCATTAATCATCCCTGATTTCAGCCATCTTAAATCATGGTGCGCCATTAAACAAATACCTTACACAACCGATGAAGAAATGGTCAATCTGCCTGTAGTAAAACAACGCATACTCAAGGTGGTTGACAGCTACAATAAAACATTCGGGAGTACCGAACAAATCAAAAGAATTGAAATACTGAGCAAGGAATGGAGCACTGCCAGCGGCGAACTTACTCCCACACTAAAACTTAAACGCTCATTTATTGCGGCCAGGTACAAAGACAAAATAGAGAATCTTTTCAATTAACACCTTCAAAACCTATGACAAATGTTACTCGCCTTTTCGACATTCTGCCGCATTATGCAGAAAAATACAAACCCAAAGACGATGTAATTGCCGGAAAGGAAAACGGCAAATGGATCTCATATTCCATAAATCAATACCGTGAAATGGCCGATAACATCAGCTATGCCCTGATTCATGCTGGTATTGAGAAAGGCGATATGGTTGCTACCATCATGCCAAGCCGGCCCGAGTGGAATTTTATTGACATGGGAATAATGCAGGCAGGCGCAATACATGTGCCCATTTATCCGACCATAAGCGAAGCTGACTACAAATTTATCCTGAATCATGCCGAAGTAAAAATTGTGTTCATCTCCGGAAAAGATATTTTCAGGAAGATAGAACACATTGTACCTGAAGTTCCAAGTCTGAAAGCGGTAGTAGCTATCAAAGAAACTGAAGGCACTTCAAGGTTCGATGATTTTGTTGAAACCGGAAAAGCCAATCCTGTACGCGAAAAAGTTGAAAAAATCAAAGCCTCTATTCAGGAGCATGACCTCGCTACACTCATATATACCTCAGGAACAACCGGAAATCCGAAAGGGGTGATGCTTTCTCATGCCAACATTCTGAGCAATGTAAAAGCGGTTCAGCATATCCCTCCCATTGGAGAAGAAGGCAAAGCAGTGAGCTATCTGCCGCTCTGCCATGTGTATGAGCGTATGCTTAACTACATGTACCAATACCTTGGTATTTCAGTTTATTATGCCGAAAGCGTTGCTTCAATAGCTGAAAACATAAGAGAAATAAAACCCGATATTCTTACAACCGTTCCGAGGCTTCTCGAAAAAATCTACGACAAAATTGTAGCCAACGGCCGGAAGTTGACAGGAATTAAGAAATTTTTCTTCTTCTGGGCTTTGAACCTGGGCCTCAGGTACGAAATGTATGGTGCCAACGGTCCCTTTTACGAATGGAAGCTCAGAATCGCCAACAAGTTAGTTTTCAGCAAATGGCGTGCTGCACTGGGCAACAACCTCAAGGTTATTGTTTCGGGCGGGGCTGCTTTGCAACCTCGTCTGGCCAGAGTTTTCTGGGCGGCAGGTATTCCTGTGCTTGAAGGATACGGACTCACCGAAACATCACCTGTAATCGCTGTGAATGATTTCGGGCACGAAGGGGTTAGCATGGGAACCGTAGGAAAAGTTCTGAAAGGCATTGAGGTACAGATTGCCGAAGATGGCGAAATTCTGGCCAAAGGCCCCAATATCATGATGGGTTACTACAAAGAACCTGAACTTACCAAACAAGCTATTGAAGAAACCGGCTGGTTTCACACTGGTGATATTGGAAGAATCGAACCTAAAGGCCATCTGAAAATTACCGGACGAAAAAAAGAAATATTCAAAACATCACTCGGTAAGTACATCAGCCCCGAACAACTTGAAAATAAGTTCAAGGAATCGCCCTTTATTGATGCACTTATGGTTATTGGTGAAAACCAAAAGTTTGCCGCTGCTCTCGTTGTTCCTGATTTTAACCATCTTAAAAACTGGTGCGCTGTAAAGGAAGTTCCATATACCTCCGACAGTGAAATGGTTGAAATGCCAAGAATCAAAAAACGTATTCAACTGGAAGTAGATAAGTATAACAAGTTTTTTGGAGCTACCGAACAGGTAAAACGCATTGAGATTCTTGATAAAGAATGGACTGTTGACAGCGGAGAACTGACAGCATCCATGAAATTGCGCAGAAAATTTATCTGCGAAAAATACAACGATAAGATCAGCCGGATTTTTAATCTGGAAGAAGAATAGCCTTCTAGTAAAGAACTGACTTTTAACCCTTAATCCGTTGCCGGAAGTGACAAGCATTACCCGTATATTTGATCTTCTGGATCTTTACCGGAGCGAATTCTCCGGCAAAGCGGATGTTTTTGGCTATAAACAGAACAATCAATGGCATACAGTTTCATCTGAAAAATATATTGAGCATTGTGATTCTGTTTCCCGGGCAGTTTTAGCTTATGGTTTATCGCCCGGCGACCGGGTTGCAACCATCATGGGCAACCGGCCTGAATGGAATTACCTCGACATGGGAATTCTGCAGGCAGGTTGTATTCATGTACCCATCTACCCTACCATCAGCACAGAAAATTATGAATACATTTTTCTGGATGCTGAAATTAAACTGCTGGTAGTTGGATGCTCCGAAGCTTACAACAGGGTGAAAAATATTTTGCATCATATACCATCCCTGAAAGGAGTGTATTCAATTGATAAAATAAAAGGTATAAAGCACTGGAACGATTTTCTGGAAAAGGGGCGCCGGTTCAATGTCCCGGAAAATCTGGCATCCATCAGGCAGCATATACTTCCTGATGCCGTGGCAACACTCATATACACTTCTGGCACCACCGGCAAACCCAAAGGAGTTATGCTCACCCACCACAATATGGTAAGCAATTTCCTTACACTCAGCAAGATACTCGAACCGAGAAAGGTTACCCGCGCACTCAGCTTCCTGCCTTTATGCCATGTGTATGAACGCATTCTTAACTACCTCTATCAATATCTTGGCATTTCGGTTTATTATGCCGAGCATATTGACAGAATCCGCGACAATATGAAGGAGGTGAGTCCTGAGATTTTCTGTGCAGTTCCCCGGGTGCTCGAAAAAAGTTATGCTACCATCATTCGCAAGGGGCGCAATCTCAAGGGGATAAGAAAACTGATATTTTTCTGGGCATTAAACATCGGTCATAAATTCGAACTGGAGAAAGCCGGCAACATTTCTTATAAAATCAAACACCGGATTGCCGATCGCTTGATTTTCAGCAAATGGAGAGTTGCTTTTGGCAACAGGCTGGGAATTATAGTTTCGGGAGGAGCTCCGCTGCAACCCAGGTTGGCACGGGTGTTCTGGGCTGCGGGCATTCAGGTAATTGAAGGCTATGGACTCACCGAAACCTCCCCTGTTATTGCAGTGGGAACTTTTGAACCGGGTGGTGTAAAATTCGGGACTGTTGGAAAAGTGCTAGAAGGTGTTGATGTAAAATTGGCAGATGATGGCGAAATTCTGGTAAAAGGCCCCAATGTCATGAAAGGCTACCTGAACCGCCCCGATCGCAACGCCGAAGTTTTTGACAGCGAGGGCTGGTTTCACACCGGCGATGTTGGTGAGTTTGTTGAAGGTGTTTACCTGAAAATTACCGACCGAAAAAAAGAAATCTTTAAAACATCCTCGGGCAAATACATTGCCCCTCAGGTGGTTGAAAACCGGGTTAAAGAATCACCGTTCATCGAAAGTGTGATGGTTATCGGCGAAAACAGAAACTACCCTTCCGCTTTGATTGTCCCTAACTTTGAGTACCTAAGGTCGTGGTGCAATGCCAAAGGCATTGAATATACCACCGACTCAGAAATGACAACACTTACCGTTATTCAGGATCGCATCCGGCGCGAAATCAACGAAATCAACAGCAGCCTCGACCGTACATCACAGATTAAGAAGTTTATTGTTATGCCTAAAACCTGGACAGTTCAGTCAGGTGAACTCTCCCCAACACTTAAAGTACGTCGCAAATTTATGCACGAAAAGTATGCTGCCTTAATTGCCAGCATGTATGATCAGGAAGCTGAGCCGGTAAAAAAAAGGAAAGATAAAGATAAGCCTGATAAAAGCTACAAGAAATAATGCTAGTGCATAATTCTGTAAATAAGCTCTTTAAGCAACTCTCCATCATCAGTTGAAAATGATGAAATATCCACCCCTTTTGCCTTAAGGTCATATTCCCTGAGCAGAGAAATAATTTCGGCGGTTTTGGCAAGTGTATAATTTCTGGCAGCCAACCGGTGGTTTTGACCCGAATAAGGTGTAAGCCCTGCTATTGCGTTCACTTCCTGATCAGGTTTGCCTGCCATTGCCTGAATTACAAGTACTTTCGAAAAGAAGGTATACAACAGAATTACATTCTTAACAATTGGATTTTCTCTGGGATTGGCTGCGAAATAAGCAGCTATCTGATTGGCTTTCAACACATCGCGCCGGGCCAAAGCATTCTGCAGCTCAAAAATATTGTAATCCTTGCTTATCCCGATATTGCTTTCAACAATTTTTTCATTGATCTGACTGCCTTTGGGAAGATTAATATACAGTTTCGACAGTTCATTATTGATCTTACTGAGGTCATTTCCCAGAAAACTGGCCATCATGTTACAGGCTTTATCCGAAATCGTATACCCCGCCGCTTCAACCTGTGCGGTAATCCAGGCAGGAATCTTGTCTTCATACAATCTTGACGATTCAAACAAAATACCTTTTGAGTCTATATTCTTGGCCAGCACCTTTCGTTTGTCGTACTTTTTATGTTTATGGCACAGAACCAAAAGGGTTGAAGGCAATGGATTTGCAGCATAAGTCTGTAAATCATCCAGATTCCGTATTTCCTGAGCTTCTTTAACAATAACTACCTGATGACTCGCCATCATAGGATAACGCTTGGCATAATCTACTATGGTTTGGGCATTAACATCACGACCATACAAAACTGAAAGATTAAACTCTTTCTCCATTTCATTAAGCACCTCATTCTCAATGGCATCGCTTATCAGATCAATATAATAATCTTCCTCGCCATGTAATAAATATATGGGTGCGTAAATCCGTTTGCGGATATTTGATAGTATCTGTTTGTAGTCGGCTGCCATGCAGAGTAATTTAGAAGCGAAGATGCTTAACGGTAAGTCCTTTATTTATAAGCTGTTCCAGCGATTTTATTCCAATCTTCAGGTGCAGCTGAACATATTCTTCGGTCACCATTTTATCACTTTCTTCAGTTTTTACACCCGTGGGGACCATAGGATGGTCAGAAACCAGCAGCAGCGCTCCGGTTGATATTTCATTGTAAAAGCCAACACTAAATATGGTGGCAGTTTCCATATCAATAGCCATAGCGCGGATAGACCTCAGGTATTCTTTAAATTGTTCGTCGTGTTCCCACACTCTGCGGTTGGTAGTATATACAGTTCCTGTCCAGTAATCACTTCCTGCATCGCGTATGGAGGTTGATATTGCTTTCTGAAGATTAAATGCCGGCAATGCAGGGACTTCTGACGGGAAATAGTCGTCGGAGGTTCCCTCGCCGCGTATTGCAGCAATGGGCAAAATAAGGTCACCAACCTGAGCCCTCTTTTTCAATCCGCCGCATTTTCCCAGAAAAAGGACTGCGTGCGGCTTTATGCTGCTCAGCAAATCCATAATGGTGGCTGCATTGGCACTACCCATCCCGAAGTTAATCATGGTAATATCGCCGGCTGTTGCGCTGGGCATCGCCCTGTCGCGGCCTTTTATCTCAACATTGTTCCATTCGGCAAACAGTTCAAGGTAGTGATTGAAGTTGGTGAGCAGTATATAACCACCAAATTCATCCACCTTTGTACCTGTATATCGGGGCAACCAGTTCTCAGTAATTTCCTGTTTGGTCTTCATAAATCAGATATTTAAAAAGCTCCGTTTCTGTTTTGCTGAAAGGGCTTTTGTTTGTTCAATTCTTCTTCGTTCCATTATTACCCTATTCCATTCTTTCTGTTTTGCAAATGTATGCTTTTTGCCAAAATGTTGTAGTTTTATCCCGAAAAGGAATTTTAACCTTCGGTATGCAAAAACTGAACTTCCCTGACTTTCAATTCCGAATTGAATCAGGAGATAACGGGCTGTTAATATTTGACCCGGTCCGCAAAAAAAATGTCGCTCTTACTCCTGAGGAATGGGTGAGGCAACACCTTATCAGGTATTTGTTCGATGTTAAGGGTGTACCTCAGTCATTGCTTGCTTCTGAACGTGGCCTTTTGGTGAATGGAATGCAACGCCGATTTGACGTGCTGGTTTTCAGCCGAAACGGCAAACCCCTGATAATTGCAGAATGTAAAGCTCCGCATGTTACTGTATCTGAGGATACCTTTTACCAGGCGGCTCGGTATAATCTGGCTTTGAAAGCCGATTATCTGCTAATAACCAATGGCTTACAACACTTTATTGCAAAAATTGACTATCAATCCGCTGGCCTTAAATTTCTGGAAGAAATTCCTGATTACGAGCAAATGCTGAATGAAGTTCCTGAGCTGTAAAGAAGTTCTGAAGTCATCGGATTGACTGGCTGTAAAACTATGTTTAATTTTGTAAGAAAATATTATGTCGCTACTCAGAGTAATACTTGCGATCATTTTCCCGCCGTTGTCGGTGGTTGACAAGGGCTGCGGCTCATTTCTCATTGTTTTTCTGCTTACCCTGGCCGGTTGGATTCCGGGAGTTATCGCAGCACTGATCATTCTCAACAAAGGGAAATAGCAAAAAAAAACCGCTCATCTATGAACGGCTTTTTCTTAACTTCTGGAAAAGTTTTAGCTGCATTTAAGAACAGTCTTAATCTGGTAGTTGGCTGATTCGGCCAAAGGTCCTACTGCGGCTTTTTTGAATGATGCACAAGCATCACCATTTGCACCTTTGCCAGCCTGGGCCATTCCCATTTCAAAGAAAAAACGAGCCTGTTTGGCAGGCGTTTCTCCATCAAGTTCCATACCTTTCTGAGCTGCTGCAATGGCATCATCCCATTTCGACAATTTGTTATAGGCCAAAGCAAAAAGGTAGTAGGCTTCAGCATTTTTATCAGAATATTTCACTGATTCTTCCAACAGAGAAACAGTTTTGTTAAAATCATTCTTTTTGAAAGCTGCATTGGCATCGCCGATCAGATTGTCGCTCATAAATTTACCAGCCTGTTCCACAGTTTTGGTATCGTTGGTTTTATTGCCGGTTTCAATGGCTTTGTCAATACTGGCCTGCAACTCATCATTTTTATTTTGCTTATTGTAAACCAAAGCTTTGCTCAGCCATGCTCCTGCGAAGTCAGGATCGTATGACAATGCCTTGTCAAATGAAGCCAGTGCTTCTTCAAATTTATTGGCTTTAAAATCGGTATTCCCTTTTACCCTGTATAGTTTGGGCAATAAATCCTTCACCTTGGCATCAATACCTGCATCTTCATATTTTACAGCATAGTCGTGAGCCAGTTCAAAGTTTGTGATGGCTTCATCAACTTTCTTTTCTTTGTAAAGAGCTGTTGCATGGTTATATTGCAAAAGAGGTATCTGCTGTTTGGCTAGATTCAGTATCTCTGTACCTTCTGCTCCAACTTTTGAAGCAATATCGGCAGCCTGCAGCATTTTTTCAACAGCGGCAGGCAGGCTGGTAGCAGCAGCTTCAACTCCTGCATTGTAAGCATTGGTAGCTTCCTCAAGGGTTTGAGCAAGCAGATTTTTCATTGAAAATGTTACGGTCAGCATCAAAACAACCAACAGAAATTTTCCGGATTTCTTCATTACTTTTAGTTTTTAATGAGTGTGAATTATGCAAAAGTAAAAAAATATGATTTAATAAACCGTTAAAAAAACTTAAAAAATGTTTGACCGAAATCGTATATCTCTGTTTACGTGCACATTACATATATTCACACTAAACTTTGTACATATTATTTAAAGCCCCGACCCTGTTCTTTTGAAAGAGAACTAAATAATCAGGCCTGCTTTTCCTGACTCCATCAGTTTTAATCACAGATAATATCCGCAGATCAAAAATTAACAGAAATCATAACCATACAATATATAAGGTCTGTTGTGAGTTATCTTGCAGTCCGGGGCTTTGATTTATGTTCACAAATTATATCAAACCAGAGGTTCACGGATTAAATATTTATTATACATTTGCAAAGCAAAAAAACATTTTTTCTTATGAAAAGCTCAATCCTCAAGGTTGTTCTCGCGATAGTTGTAATCGTTTTAGGCTATCTGCTTTACGCATCCATCATGAAGCCTATCCGTTTCCAGGAAGAACTTACCACCAGAAACTCACAGATTGTCAGTAAACTAAAGGACATCAGGGCTGCACAGAGTTTTTACAAGCAGTTTAACAATGCTTACACTTCAAGTTTCGACACTTTGTTTGCTTTCCTGCAATCAGGTCAGATTCCGGTTGTAAAAATGGTTCCCGATCCTACTGACACTACCTTTACCAGAACTATCAATGATACTGTTGGTTTTATCGGTATTGCCGACTCACTTTTTGGCAAACGTCACAACTTCAAAATGGAAGATCTGGCTGTAATTCCTTTCTCTGAAGGTAAGAAATTTGAAATGAAGACTGCCAAAATTGACAAAGGCGGGGTTATGGTGCCGGTTATTGAAGTCATTGTTCCTTACGAATGGTATTTGTTTGACCTTCCTCAACAGGATGTTATTAACCTGAAAGCTCAGCAGGAAACCATGAACCGCTTCGGCGGCCTTAAAATGGGTTCGCTCACCGAAGCTTCAACCGACGGTAACTGGGAGTAATTTAATTTTGTAAAATGCCGGACAATCAGCTGAAACGGGTTTCTTCCTACGACCGATTGTTCGATCAGTCCCAGACAAAAAATTATAACTTGTCCATCCGGCTCAACCCGGATGGACTTTCTTTTTCTGTCTTTTCGTTATCCCACAAAAAGTACATTGCTGTTGAATCGGTTTATTTCCCCGATTCACTTCCAGCACAGGGAAGCTCGCTGGCTACCACCCTTTACCTTGACCTTGTTGCCCGGGTAATTGATGAAAAACCGTGGCTTCTCCAAAAATTTAATCATAAGTGTGTGGTTTACAGCACCCGCCGTTATACTCTTGTTCCCGAACCGCTCTTTAACAACTCTCTTGCAGAAGAGTATCTGTATTTTGCACATAAAAAGGTTGAAGACGAAAAAATTCTCACCTGCAGAATCAATTCAGCTGAAAGTCAGTTGGTTTTTGGTATTGAGACAAAAATCTTTAAAGAACTGCACACGTGGTTTCCTGAGATGCAACTGCTGCCTCATTTGGCTGCTCTGATTGAGTCCGTGGTTCCTGCCTTTAAACATACCGAACTTAGCGATCCTGTTTTTCTGAATATCAACAATAAGCAATTGGATATCATTATCTTAAAAGGAAACCGGCTGGCTTTTGCCAATTCGTTTGAATGGCGGTCTTCTTCAGATATTGTTTATTTCCTGCTTTTTGTATTGGATCAGCTTTCATTAAACCCGGGAAAGGTTCCCCTGTTTCTTTTGGGCGAAACCGAAACAGGAGATGAACATTACCAGTTGATTTACAAGTATGTACGTAATGTTGAATTTTTAAAACGTACAGAATCTTACACCAGAACCTATGCCATGGAAGTGGTAAAAAGCCACAAATACTTCGACCTTTTAAATCCCGCGTTATGCGAATTATAAGTGGTACACATAAAAGCAGGCAGATTCATGCCCCGAAAAACCTTCCGGTAAGGCCTACCACCGATCTGGCCAAAGAAGCCATTTTCAATATTCTGGTAAATAATTTTGATCTGGAAGATGTACATGTTCTCGACCTCTTTGCAGGTACCGGAAATATTACTTACGAGTTTGCAAGCCGCGGTGCTGCAGGGGTTACCAGCATCGACATTGACCTGAGGTGTGTAAATTTTATCAGAAAAACGGTTGCTGAAATGGGCTTTAGTGCAGTATTGTCATTCAGATCCGATGCTTTCCGTTTCCTTAAAAACTGCGACTACCAGTACGATATTATTTTTTGTGATCCGCCTTACGAATTGCAAGGAATTGAAGAAATTCCGGTTACGGTTTATGAAAGAAACCTGTTGAAAACAGATGGATGGCTCATTCTGGAGCATTCACGTGATTATGATTTCAGTAACTCCCCGGGATTTCTCCAGCACCGCAAATATGGAAAGGTAAATTTCAGCATTTTTGGTCCCGGAAACAGCAGCGAAGTTGAAAATAATCAACCTGATGACTCAGGAACCCTTCCTGATCCGGAATAAAAAAGTACAATTATAATAAGGAGTTCATATCCGGGGCAAAACCACAGCATCCGGAATAAACAGGCTTACATCACCCCCATTTTTATAGACATCGCGTACTATGGATGAATTTATGGAAGTAAATTCGGGCATCGTAAGCAAAAAAACGGTCTCAATGGCCGGGTTGAGTCTTTTGTTTACCTGGCCAACTGTTCTTTCAAACTCAAAATCGGCCGAGGTTCTAAGCCCGCGCAGTAAATACTGGGCATTGATTTCTTTGCAGAAATCCACAGTAAGGCCAGAGTAACTCATAACCTTAATTTTAGGTTCTCCTTCAAAAACGTTTTGTATCCATTTTACCCGGTCTTCAACACTGAAAAATCCTTTTTTTTCAATATTTATCCCTACGGCGACCACAATCTCATCGAACAGCGGCAAAGCCCTGCGGATAATATTTTCATGGCCTCTGGTAATGGGATCAAAGGAACCGGGAAACATTGCTCTTTTAATCATACTCGAAACGTTTTTGCAAATGTACTAAAAGAAAACAGATTACCCTCTGAGCCTGACATCGGCTTCTATCAGATCGAACAGGGAAGTATAGGTATTTGACAGAATTTCGCCGATTTTATCTGCACCAAACCAGTCAGCAGCGGTGATTTCTTCCTCAAGTTGAGGAACAAGTGGTTCGTTTCCGTCGTATTCCATCGCAAACCAAAAAGTTTTTTTCAACACTTTCCTGCCTTTGTGTTCATACATATGATAAGTTGAAGGCAATTCCGAAATCAGCCGGTGCCCTTTTATTCCTGTCTCTTCCTCTACTTCCCTGAGCGCTGCTTCTGCTTCATTTTCATGCTTTTCCAGCTTACCTTTCGGCAGATCCCAACGCCCGAATCTATATATAAATAAACGCTCATTACGGCTATTTTTTACGATACCGCCAGAAGCTTTCAAAAACCAGAATAAAGAAATAAAATCTGAAAGCAATTTTTCGGCACTTATATTGTTATAAAGTACGATGGCTTCGGGAGCAGGATTGCTGAAAAAATGCCTGTCCAGCACATTTCTTAATGATTTTGAGCCTTTTACCTCAATTGATTGCAGGGCAAAAAAACCTTCGGAAATGTCCTCAGGTTTGCCAAACAAAATCACAGGTTTATCGTTGATAAAAACTTTGTACATTTGCAGCATGAATAATAATGAATCATTAGCACAGGATACTGCAGAATTTCTTCTGCAAATTAAGGCAATCAAGCTCGATGCAGCGAATCCGTTTACATGGAGTTCGGGCATCAAATCACCCATTTATTGCGACAACCGCAAGATTTTATCCTATCCAAAGATACGCACTTTTGTAAGGCAGGAGTTCGTAAAAATGATCAGGGAAGAATTTGGTGATATTGACCTTATTGCCGGAGTTGCCACCGGAGCCATCGCTCACGGAGTACTTGTAGCACAGGACCTCGGATTGCCCTTTGTGTATGTTCGCTCTCAAAAAAAAGAACATGGCATGACCAACATGATTGAAGGTGTTGCTGAATCGGGTCAGTCGGTTGTGGTGGTGGAAGACCTGGTTTCTACCGGACAAAGCAGTTTACACGCCGTACAGGCTTTGCGCGAAGCAGGTTGCAATGTTAAAGGTATGGTAGCCATTTTTACCTATGGCCTTCAGGCTGCTGTTGATAACTTTAAAAAGGAAAACTGCACCCTCTATACCCTTACCAGCTACGATCAGCTTGTAAAACATGCCCTTGAAAAAAGCTACATCAAGGACAGTGACCTGCAATCATTAATCAAATGGCGCGAAAACCCTGAAGCCTGGGGCAAATAAATTCTTTATGGCATCTTTTAATAGCAATGAAGTTTCCATTGCCAAAAGCGATGGATTTGTTTATGATTTCCTGTCCGACTTCAGGAATTTCGAAAAACTTATGCCCGAGCAGATTACCAACTGGTCTTCGGATGGAGAAAGCTGCAGCTTTACCATTCAGAATATGGCAACCCTGGGTATGAAATTCAGGACTAAAACACCCAATTCGCTGCTCGACATAGAATCTGACGGAAAATCACCCTTCCCTTTCACACTAACTTGCAACATCAAAGCTAAGGAAGCAGACCACTGTATTACTGCGCTTCACCTCAACGCCGACCTGAGCCCCATGCTTATGATGATGGCATCCAGGCCTTTGTCAAACTTTGTTAATATACTGGCTGAAAAATTAAAACAGGTGTGTGAGAGTATGTAAACTGCTCCTGCAAGAAAACCCGAAAACATTAATAGAGTTTATTCCCCCGGAATAAACTCTATTTCTTTTAATCCGCATAAAAAATTTCGTCCGTCAGCAGCTGTAAGTCTGAGCTGTCCATATTCCCCCAGCCCGGTAATGCGGGCAATTAATTTCTCACCATGAATTATAAATGCAGAATCCCGGTTCAGCAGGTAAAAGCGTTTCATATACTCCTGTTCAAGGTAAAATTCATTTCCCGATTTCAGATGCTCATACAATTTTTCCAGTTTACTGTGCCAAATTGTCAGAAGTTCTTTAATGTTATAATTTTTACCTGTAACAAGAGCAAGTGATGTTGCCAGTGGCGCACGGGAATCGAAAATGGTTTGGTTTACATTGAGTCCAAGCCCGGCAATGGTTTGTTGTATGCTGCTCCCCGAAATGTTGTTTTTTATCAGCATACCAGCTACCTTACGGCAGTTGAGGTAGATGTCGTTCGGCCATTTTATTTCCGGCGAAAGCCCATCCCCAAGGGATTCAAGGAAATGGCATACAGAAACCGATAGCAGCATGGTAAGCAGAAACTGCTTTTCGGGAGCCACAAATTCAGGATACAAAATTACAGTGGCAGTTATATTTTTATCAGGCTCACTCACCCAGATGTTGCTGCCCAGGCCTGCCCCCTGAAGCTGTTCACGGGTATAAATCAAAGTTCCTTCTGCGACATTTTCGTTTTGAAGCAGCTGAGATGCATACGTGTTTGTGGAATCTGTCTTCTCCAGAAAAAGAAAATCATGCCTGAATGTCATAAAAAAAAGAGTTATAAATCCTTAAAAAGCCTAACCAAAGCGCGGTACAATTGTTGATTGACAAAAAATACCGCAATTCATCAGGTGCAAAAAGAAGACCCTCCTTTGTGCCAGATTTGAACGGTAATTTGATTAACTTTGCAAAAATATAATAAAATCAGGCCTATGGCGGTGAAAAAAGTCAAAACTGCATCCGAAATGCTGTCGGAAATCGTTACAGCAGGAATATTTGAGAAAAAAGGTGAGTCTGTTGTAAAGATTGACCTCAGAAAAATGAAAAATGCCGTTGCCGACTTTTTTATCGTTTGCCATGGTAACTCCCGGGCACAGGTTGAAGCCATTTCTGATTCTGTTCAGATGGAAGTGAAAAAAGCCATCGGACAGAATGTCTGGAAAAAGGAAGGTTTCGAAAACGCCGAATGGGTCTTGCTTGATTATGTTGATGTGGTGGTGCATATTTTTCAGGATGAAGCCCGGAAATTCTACAAACTTGAGGATTTATGGGCCGATGCCGAAGTTACCGAATGCAAGCCTGCACCTCCGGTTAAGAAAAGAACTAAGAAAAACGCAGAGGGGACTACCGAATAATACGATGAACGAACCTAAAGAAAACAAATCAGACAATAACGGCTTCAAACCCAAACAGGTAAAGCCGAAATTCAGCTTTTACTGGATATATGCAGTGCTGCTGCTGCTTATACTCGGGCTTAATTTTATGAACTGGGGAACTCCTGCCAAAGAAATTGGCATGGGTGAGCTCAAGGAAATGCTTACCAATCAGGATATTGAACGCCTGGTACTGGTGAACAAGGAGACTGCTGAGATTTTTATCAAAAAAGATAAAATTGGCAAGGGCAAATACAAGGACATGCAGACCAGCGATGGCATCGGAGGGCCCAAACCACATTTTGTTTACCGCATAGGCTCGGTTGAAGGCTTTGAAAAAGAAGTAGTTGACCTTCAGCAAGGGATAGAAAAGCCTGTTTACATTGAAAACCTCACCCGCAGAAATGTATGGGGCGATGCACTTTCATGGATTTTCCCAATACTTCTGCTGGTTGGCGCATGGTTCTTTATAATGCGCATGATGAGCCGCGGCTCCGGCGGAGGCGGCCAGATTTTCAACATCGGCAAATCAAGAGCTCAGCTGTTTGATAAAGATACACACGTAAACGTCAACTTTTCTGATGTTGCCGGGCTTGAAGAAGCCAAGGTTGAGATTATGGAAATTGTTGACTTCCTCAAAAATCCTAAGAAATATACCACACTTGGCGGAAAAATTCCCAAAGGTGCACTTCTCGTAGGCCCTCCGGGAACCGGCAAAACCCTGCTTGCCAAAGCTGTAGCCGGTGAAGCCAAAGTACCGTTTTTCTCACTTTCTGGCTCCGATTTTGTGGAAATGTTTGTAGGTGTTGGTGCTTCGCGTGTTCGCGACCTTTTTAAGCAAGCCAAGGAAAAAGCCCCCTGCATTATCTTTATTGATGAAATTGATGCCATTGGCCGTGCCAGGGGTAAAAATCAGATAACCGGAGCCAACGATGAGCGCGAAAATACGCTGAATCAGTTGCTTACCGAAATGGACGGTTTTGCTACCAATGCCGGAGTTATTATTCTGGCAGCCACCAACCGCGCCGATATTCTCGACCGCGCGCTGCTCAGGGCAGGACGTTTCGACCGGCAGATACATGTGGAACTCCCCGACCTTGAAGAACGCAAGGCCATTTTCAATGTTCACATGAAACCCCTGAAGTTCGACGACACCACCAATGTTGACTTCCTGGCCAAACAAACTCCCGGATTCTCGGGAGCCGATATTGCCAATGTGTGCAACGAAGCCGCTTTGATTGCTGCCCGCCGCAACAAAACCGAAATCAGCAAGCAGGACTTTATTGATGCCATTGACCGAATTGTGGGCGGACTTGAAAAACGCAATAAAATTATTTCGCCGCAGGAGAAAAAAGTAATCGCCTTCCACGAAGCCGGACATGCTGCTGTAAGCTGGTTGCTAAGATATGCGCATCCTTTGGTTAAAGTTACTATTGTGCCCCGCGGCAAAGCACTGGGCGCAGCCTGGTACCTGCCCGAAGAAAGGCAAATCACCACCTACGAGCAGATGTTTGATGAACTTACAGCTACGCTGGGTGGAAGAGCCTCAGAAGATGTGGTGTTTGGAAAAATTTCTACCGGCGCCCTCAACGACCTCGAAAAAGTAACCAAACAAGCCTATGCTATGGTGGTTTATTTCGGCCTGAATAAGGAAATTGGCAATGTAAGTTATTACGATTCTACAGGACAGTCGGAATATTCATTCAGCAAACCTTACAGCGAAGCCACGGCACAACTTATTGACATTGAGATAAAAAAGATAGTTGAGCTTGCTTACGAGCGTGCCAAAGAAATTTTGGTTGCCAACCGCGAAAAGCTTGAAGAGCTTGCCAATATTCTTCTGAAAAAGGAAGTTATTTTCCGCGAAGACCTTGAACATATTTTTGGAGTAAGGCCATTTGACGAACATCAGGAATTTAACGGCAACAGCGAAAAAGCAATTCCTGAATCAACAGTTGCCGATGCCACAACACCGGAAGTTCATGCAGAAATTACTGATGCTGAACCTGTTGTAACAAAAGATAATGAAGAAAAGCCGGAATAGATTTAATCCGCGGCCCGAGCATCTGGGTGAGAGTACCTCTCGCGAAAAGGTACTCAAGAACATCAGGCATGCCCTGCTCGACCCTGCTGAAAATCCATTTTTGGGTATTGATAAAAAATCTCCGGTATTTGCGCCCATGCCAGATGATGCCGATTTAAACTTTGCCGCCGAGCTGAATAAGGTCGGCGGTAAATTTATTTTCTGCGAATCGCCCGAAGACATGGTTAAAAAGGTAATTGCTCTGTTTGACAGCAAACTATGGGAACAGGCCTGGGCTTATGACGACGCCCTCATCGGTTTGCTGAGCCATGCCGGAATCAAGGTTAACAAACCGGGGTCAGACCTCAGAGAAATGAAGGTAGCACTTACCACCTGCGAATATCTGATTGCCAGGCTGGGAAGTGTAATGGTATCCTCGGGTCAGGTGAGCGGCCGAAAACTCAACATCTATCCCGAGATTCACATTGTGATTGCTTTTACCTCTCAGATTGTAAAAGATCTTGATGAAGCGCTCATTCGCCTGAAAAACAAATACAATGGCAGAATCCCGTCAATGGTTTCGGTAATTACCGGTCCAAGCCGTACTGCCGATATCGAAAAAACCCTGGTAATGGGAGCACATGGCCCTAAAGAACTCTATGTTTTTATGGCCGACGATCAAAAAAGTTAAAAGTTGATTTCATGGAAGGATGGACCTGCATATTTACTTCAAACATGCTGCACGAAGCCGACTTTGTAAAAACATTGCTCGAGGAAAACAATTTTACTGTAATCATCATCAACCAAAAAGATTCTGCGTATCTTTTCGGCGATATTGAAGTATACGTTCCTTCAGCTGAAGCCTTTGAAGCAACACAACTCATAAATGCCGACAAAAGTGAATAGCTTTATCAAAAGAACCATCACAGGGGTAATTTTTGTCATTCTGATCATTGGATCTGTAATCCTCAGCCATTGGGCCTTTGCAGCCTTATTTTCGCTGGTAGTAGTGGGCGGATTGGCTGAGTTCCTTAAAATCAGCCGCTCACTGGGCGCGGCAGTCAACCGTAAATTGCTGATTCTAATCGCCTTAATAGTTTACTGGGCACTCACTCTGATATTTTTTGATGTTATAGCCTACAGCAACCTCATATATTTTTTATTGATTGTGCCGGTTTTTATGGCGTCTGAACTGTTCAGAAAAAGTGCAACTCCATTTTTAAATATTGTTTACGGCATTGTGGCTCTGTTCTGGATAGTATTACCCATTGCCCTGCTGAATGGCTTTTTCAGTTTTGCTGAAGGATTGGCCTGGCAAAAAAGCGGGGCGCTGCTCGGATTTTTCCTCATTTTATGGATCTACGACTCCGGCGCCTATATTGTGGGCTCGGCGGTTGGCAAACATAAAATCATTGAAAGAGTATCGCCCGGAAAATCGTGGGAAGGGCTTGCCGGTGGTGCAGCAGCCGGATTCCTCACCGCTTTTATGGTATCAGCATCATTTAAAGAATTTTCTTTGATTCAGTGGCTTATTATTGCCGCAATCATCATTATATTTGGCACTCTTGGCGACCTGGAGGAATCCTTGCTGAAAAGAAGCGCAAATCTTAAAGACTCGGGAAGTATTTTGCCCGGTCATGGTGGGATTCTTGACCGCTTTGATGCAGTTTTTCTGGCAGCACCGGTAGTTTTTATTGCAATTGTCCTTTTCAGGGGAATGTAAAAAGGGCAGTTTTTTCGGGGACTCAACTAAAATTGAGATTATGAGAATACACAAGGAAGGATACATTATTATCCTCATCTCTTTCATTGTGCTGGGAATAGTTTCACCACTATCGGGGCTGATTCCCATGCCTGTCTGGCTGCATTATACCATTCTTATTGCCTTGCTGCTGGTTTTCCTGTGGATTGTTAAGTTCTTCAGGTCGCCCAAACGCACCATTTTCATTGATGAAACCAAAGTGCTCTGCCCGGCTGACGGTAAAATTGTTGCCATTGAGGAAGTTTATGAAAATGAGTTCCTTAATGAGAAAGCAATTCAGGTTTCGGTGTTTATGTCGCCCAACAATGTGCATGTAAACTGGGCTCCGGTTTCGGGAAGAATCAGTTATATGAAATATCATCCTGGTAAATATCTGGTTGCCTGGCATCCGAAATCATCAACCGAAAACGAACGTACAACTGTAGTAATTGAATCAGAATCCGGTAAAAACATTCTGCTCAGGCAGATTGCCGGTGCCATGGCCCGCCGCATTGTGTGCTATGCGCATGAAGGAAACCTCATCAGGCAGGGCGACGAGTTCGGCTTTATCAAATTTGGTTCACGGGTTGATATTTTTCTGCCTCTGGATGCCAAAATCCAGGTGAAACTCAACGAAAAGGTAAAAGGCAAACTAAGTGTGATTGCTGTTATTTAATTTCAGCTTTGCGCGAAAAAATATTTTTACGGCTTGTTAACGACTTTAACAAATCATTAACATTTAGATATATTGCACTCTGCATTCAAGGCCGTATCTTTGCCACACAATCTAACACTAAACCTATGAAAAAAATTGCTCTTGCCATTTCAGCCCTTGCTCTTGTTTTTGCTGTATCTACCACTACTGTAGCTCAAAACGCTCCTGCAAAACAGGAAACCAAAAAAGAAGCTACCACCAAGAAAGATGGTAAATGCTGCACCAGCGAAAAAGCTGCTGCTGAAACCAAAAAGGATTGTGCTACTCCCTGCTCAACCGAGAAAAAAGCTTGCTGCAGCAGTAAGAAAGCCGAAACTGCAAAACCAGTGCCTGCTCCTGAAAGCAAGTAATTACGGTTTGTATGAAAAAATTTAAGCCTCCGGATGGAGGCTTTTTTGTTTATATCCGTTCTATTCATTACAAATTGCACTAAGCATATAGCGCTGATTTACAGGCCAGTGCGCTGAGCGGAATTTTCAATTCCGCTCCTTGTTATAATATTTTGTAAATATCCTTCAGATTATAAATAAGATAAGTTGCTTCTGTTGTCTGACGCTCACCCGAATAATCCACCAAAACTGAATCAATTCCGGCATTTCTTGCGCCCAGCACATCCACCTCTTCATCATCGCCAATCATCAGACTCTCATGCTTCTGAGCTCCTGTAACCGATAATGCAAAATTAAAAATAGGCAGTTCAGGCTTTTTAGAACCCGCTTCCTCCGAGGTAATGATACTTTCAAAATAACCCCGCAAACCCGAATTTAACAGTTTCCGGTGCTGCACCTCCTCAAAACCATTGGTGATTATGTGCAGGGTGTAACGCTCTTTAAGGTACCCGAGCAAATCAATGGCATCAGGAAAAAGCCGCGTTTTGGTAGGGCTTATGGCAACATAATCGCCGGCCATATTGCTGCTGAGCAATGAATCATGAATGCCAAATTCATCCAGTGTCATTGAAAATCGCCTGATGTTCAACACCTCCTTCACAATTTTACCCTGACGGTAAAACTCCCACAACAAAGCATTGTGCCGCTCATACACTTCAATAAAATCCTCAAACGAGTCTATGCCTCTGTGTGTAAGCTGATACCTGTCGAACAATTCGTGAAAGGTTTCTTTGGAGTTTGCCTCAAAATCCCAAAGGGTGTTGTCGAGATCGAAAAAGATGTGCCGGTAATGTTTTCTGTTCACTTCTTGCATTGTTGAATAGTATTAACAAAATTACTGGATTCGCCCTGAGAAAAAAATATTTTTAAAAATACTTGACTTCGGGTCTGCAAATGTAATATATTTGCAATATCAAAATGATATCAAAATGGAAACTTTAAAAAAAGAAAAATTTGTTCGCCCGATGTCGGGTTACGTAATGCTTGCAGTGGCATTGGCCATGATTGCATTTTTCATTTACAACGTATCTGTAAATAATCAGCAGGTGTGGCTGATGATTGTTTCGGGGGTTGTGCTTTTGGTTTCTTTCATTATTATGGCAGGTTTTCTGGTGGTAAACCCCAACGAATCAAGCGTACTGGTGCTGTTTGGCGATTACATCGGCACCGTAAAACACAATGGATTCTTTTGGGTGAATCCGTTTTACACCAAAAAGAAAATTTCGCTCAGAGCCCGCAACCTCAACAGCGAACCAATAAAAGTTAATGATAAGATTGGCAACCCAATTATGATTGGCATAGTGCTGGTCTGGAAAGTGCAGGATACCTTCAAAGCCGCTTTTGAAGTGGACGACTACATCCATTATGTTGAAATACAGAGTGAGGCAGCCATACGCAAGCTGGCCGGCCACTATCCTTACGATAATTTTGATGATGAGCAGTCAGAAATTACACTGCGTTCGGGTGGCGAAGAGGTGAACCATGTGCTGGAAGCCGAACTTACCGAAAGGCTCGAAAGATCCGGAATTGATGTAATTGAGGCCCGCATCAGCTATCTGGCATACTCTTCGGAAATAGCCAACGCCATGCTTCGCAGGCAGCAGGCTTCGGCCATTATTGCAGCCCGGGTTAAAATTGTAGAAGGCGCTGTAAGTATGGTAGAAATGGCCCTTGAGCAACTTTCGGCCAAAAAATTAGTTGACCTCGACGAAGAAAAGAAAGCAGCCATGGTAAGCAACCTGATGGTGGTACTCTGTTCAGACAAGGACGCCAGCCCGGTAATCAATACCGGCACATTGCATCAGTAAAAACAGGCCAGTTAATATGGAAGCCATACCTTTGGATTCAAAAAATATTGCTTTTATGCAAGGTGGTGAACGCCTGGCTACGCTATCATATCCCAAAAGGATGTCGGCGCGGGCGTTCATACAACCTGCTCATGGCGAGGTGCTTGAAATAAAGCCGCTCGACATCTGGAAAAGCAGTTTCGAGGTGCTTGAAAACGGAAAGGCAATCATCACTTTTAAGAAAAAATGGCACGGCCAAACCAATATAGAAGTGATAAGGCAGGGGCACCGGCAATCGTTCGTGTTTAAAAACAAAGGTTTTTTCGACTACCGCTATGTGCTTGCCGACAACGATGGCCGCGAAATGGCTGTGCTGCGAACAAAATTTGTTTGGAAGGGTTTCAAATACAATTACAACCTGCAAATCAGCGATAGCCTGAAAAGGCGGGAAGATGGGCTGATTCTGGTAATTTTACTCACTTACCTGTCGCGATACATCATGCATCAGCAACATCACGGAGCTGCCATTGCCTGATGAAAAGCCGGCAAAACAAGAATAAGTTTAAACATGGGGCAGAAAAAATCTTTTGCTTTGCGTATTGATGCCGAATTAATGGAAGCGCTCGAGAAGTGGGCTGCCGATGAATTTCGCAGTACCAACGGGCAGATTGAATGGATCATTAACAAGGCACTTAAAGACGCCAAAAGGCTGAAAGTAAGAACTATGCCCGATCAGGAGCAGAAACGGGGAGATGGGTGATTGATTTCTATAAAATTACCAAACTGATCTATAGCACACGTCCCTCTCCCTCACCATTCAATACCCATCTCAACACATGCTATTTAACAATAAACCGGGTGGTGGCGGTTTTTCCTGTTTCCAGGAAGAGCTTTAACACATAAACTCCCGGCTTTATGTTGCTTACATTGGCATAAGTCTGCCGGCCGACATCAAAATTAATTGGGATAAGATGCAGTGGAAACATATGGCTGGTATGCATGATTGATTAATTCATGATTATATGGGTGTCAATTATACAATAGTCTGGGATGTACTGAAGAATAAAGTTCCTGAAATGGCTGAACAAATATCAATGTACCTCAATGACAAATAATAATTCAGGGGCAGCAGAAGTTTGGCCCTGATATTTATTTATTTTTTTTAGCTGCCGGTAACAATCGCCTCATTTTCTCATTTAACGTAACAGTATAATAATAAAACAGAGGAACTATATAAAGACTCACCAGCGTGCCGGCAGTCATACCACCCAGCATGGTTAGCGATAGCGGAAGCTGCAGTTTTGCGCCGGTGTCGGTGCCAACCATTTGCGGCAGCAGAGCAATAACTGTAACCAAGGCAGTCATTACAATAGGTTTTAACCGGCGGCGGCCACCTTCGTGTATTGCGGGAAGCAATTCAAAGCCTTCTTTGCGAAGCTGGTTAATGGTATCAATTTTCAATATAGAGTCATTGATTATGATTCCTCCCATAACAATAAAACCTATCAACGACATAGCATTAACCGAGCTGCCCGAAACATACAGAACAATTGCAGCAAAGGCAATATCAACAGGGAGTTCTATCAGTACTACCCAGGGGATGGTCAGCGATTCAAACTGAGCCGCAAGAATAAAATACAGCAGTAAAACAGAAATCAGGAGTATAACAACCATTTCAGCAATTAACTTTCTGTTGCTGAAGAAACTCCCTGAGAAACTGACATCTGCACCGGGTACAGCTTCAACAATGTTTTTTATATTTTCAATTACCCCGGGTGTTTGATTCGAAGCAGATTCTATATTCAACGGAACATATACACCCTCTGCACCTCCATAAATAGTGCGGTAATCGCTGCTTTTTTCCACATCCACCAGGTTTCTTAAAGGTATTTTCCGGCCTGAGCGGTTATTTACAAAAAGAGAATTGATTGCCTGCTGCATAGTAACAGGCTCTGAACCAATAATTACAGGAATATACCGGTCAACTGCCTTTAAACCAGAGGTAGTAAAACTATTAAAAGCAGTTTTTAACACCGAAATAATTTCATTGTATTCAACCTGATATATAAACAGCATTTCGGGTTTAGCTCTCACTATATACTGCGAACGCAAAGGTATTTCATGAGCAATTATTCCTGTATTTTCGGCAATCATTCCGGAAATCAGTTGTATTTCATCCGGGGGCAATGGGCTGTCGCTCTGCTCACCTGTTAATCTCGCTGTAAGGACACCCTCTTTTCCTGAAAAAACTTTGGAGAATGGGTTTTCAGGAGCCTTAAACGAATATGATGCAGATGGATAATGATTTAAAATAAAGCTGCTCAGATTATCAATTATTTCAGATATTTCACTACCTGTGGCAGCCTTAAGATAAATCTGGCTTTCATAAGCACTCATATCAAGGTCGCGGTTTAAAACAAACTGCTGTTCACCTACAAAAGCATTCGATTGAAATACAGTATTTCCTGCATTTTCCAGAAGTTGCTTTATGCGGCGTGAGTTCTCGCCGGTGTGAATATTCTCATTCCAGTCTATGGTAAGATTTACTTCATCCTGCGGCAATTCGGGCAGTTGCCGCTTTTCCATGACACTGAAGGCCATATAGCCGCCAGCCATTATTATTAATAGCACGGCAAGAGTAAGCCACTGATGCCTGAATATCAGCTGAAAACCCCGTTCATAATGATTTTCAAGATCAAACAATCTGAACTTCTGTAACCATTTAATTTCTCTGTTTCTATGCTCTTTTCGGTTAACCAGATGGAATAAAGTTGGGGTTAAGGTTATGGAAACCAGCAGAGAAATACCCTGACCGATGGCAATGGCTACGGCCTGATCGTAAAACAGGGCACCGGCAATACCACTTAAAAATATCAATGGGATAAAAATGGCGCATGAGGTAAGTGTGGAAGAAATCATGGGAACTATAACCTCGTTGGTACCTTTTGCAATTGCATTGACCGGTGATTCTCCTCTTTGCTTATGTTGTAAAATATTATCAATAACTACAATAGAATTGTCAATCATCATACCCACGCCCAAAATAAGTCCCGACAATGAAACTATATTTATTGAAATGCTAAACAGGTAAAAGAAAAAAAGGCTGATGATAAGTGTAACCGGCAATGTTAGTGCAATCAATAAAGGGCTGCGGTAATCCCTGATAAACAAAAACATGATGAGTATGGCCAGAAAAGCCCCCTGTATTAGGTTATCCTTGAGGTTATCAATAGTATAAGTAAGCAAGAATGACTGATCCTGACTGGTTTCGAATAAAATACCGGGGTATGCAATCTGCAATTCATTTGTAAGAGAATTCACCTCATCGCGCATGGTTTCAATTCTGGCACCGCTGCTTTTAATCAGTGCCATACATACTGCTCTTTTCCCCTGCGAAAGGTATAATCCCTGAGGTTCCATAGCCCTTATACCTGCCTGGGCAATATCTCCAAGCCTAACTGCCTGCCCATGTGCATTCACTATTACATTTTCAACATCTTCAACTGTACGCAACTCGTTCCTGAACATAAGGCTGAACTGCAGCTGCCCTTCCCTTACAGTTATTCCGCTAACCGATGTATTGTTCTGATCCAGTGCATCGGTTATATCTTTTAAACCAATATCGAGGCTCTGCATCTTAGCTTCATCAGGAATAATGAATAATCCCGGGCTACTTAATCCGCTGATATCGGCAAAAGCAACCGAATTCAGCTGTTCAATGCGGCGCCGTATCACAGTTTCAGCAAAGCTGCTGAGCTGGTCGAATTGTGCATCATTCAGCTGCTCCGAAGAATCTTTCAGGCTCAGATTCAACAAGAAAACAGGCATATCGGTAGCGCTTGCTTTAATAATTTTTGGCCGTCTTACTTCGCGCGGCAATCCCGCCATGGCTGCATCAACTTTATCATTTACTTCAATAAAGGAATAATCTGTATTTGTTCCAAACGCAAACCTGAGTCTGATTATAGCATTATTATCGCGGGTTTCACTGCTTATTTCTTCGAGACCGGGTAGTTGCTGCAAGCGGGCTCTTATTCCAGCAACTATTGTTCTTTCCAAATCAATGGCATTGGTATTGGGATGAGAAATATAAACAGTAATTTCAGGTATTTTAATCTCAGGAAGCAGCGAAACCGGAAGCAAACCCGCTGTCACCAGCCCGATGATAACAATGGCAGTAAAAGATATGATTACAGCAATCGGCCTGTTGATAAGGTATCTAACCATAATAAAGTTTTATTTCGGATCAGGGGTTTTAAAATTACTGTTTTTTCGTTCCTGTAAATTCATTTTGATCATTACAGGAAGAAAAATCACCAGCAGAGGAACAGCAAACAGCAACCCTCCTATTGTACCGGCAGCAAATGCTGTCCAGAAACCTGCACCTGAATCAAAAAGCAGAAATGGCAATAATCCTGCAATAGTTGAAATGGTAGTAAGCAGCACAGGAACAATTTTAAGGTTAAACGCTTTGATGTAGTTTTTAATATCTGTTCGCCTGTTTTGTTTCCGCAGAAAATTCAGGTCATTTAAAATATAAATGATCATGTTTACCGATAATCCGCTAAGCAGCAACAGCGAAGCATATCCGCCTTCATCAAATGGTATTTCGAAATGAAAGAAAGTAAAAAATACACCTATAAACGACATGGGAATAATGCTTATAATAACTAATGGTTGCACAAGCGATTCGAATAATACAGCGCCGATTGCCCATATAATAAGCACTATAAGCCCAAGTAACCAATATTGCACAGGCTTTTCACCAAACATCCACGAATAATCGTAGGCAGGTATTTCGGCTTTAAAACCAAGTGGTAACCTTGCATTCAGCTTGCCGGTTTCTCTTTCAAGCACCCTCCGGGCCAGTTCATCGGGGCCTATAAAATTGTACGCCAGCCTTATAAGATATGACTGGTTTTTCTTATAGATGTTTCCATCCACCCGAAGCTGATTTAACCTGGCTGTTTCAGAAGGACGAAGTTTAACAGAGTCGTTGCCAATGGCAGTGTGCATAAACTGCCAGAAATCGAAGTCGGACATGTCGCCTGCATAAAAACTCACAGGGGTATAGCCGTTTTCTGCTACTATCATGGTTTGTGCCGTTGACCCTGCATGGTACTGCCTCATAGCCGAAACATATTCAGTGTATCCAAGCCCGGCAGCCGCCAGTTTGCTTTTATCTATTGTCAATCCTCTTTCTTCAATTGTAGATGATTGCAGCCATATATCGTTTCCGCTGAAAACAGCAATATCCTTAATGCGCGGATTAAGGCTGAGTGTGTCGCTGAGCTGCCGGGCCAGCATAACCAATTGCCGGTAATCATAACCACTGAGCTGAATTTGTGAGGTGCGCCAGCCTTCGGTTAACTCATTGCTGAATGTTTCATTCCGCATAAAAATACCAAAATCGGCACCTGCATATTCATTGGCCTTTTGAATCATAAAACTTTTTATTTCGGCCGGCAGTGCCGAATTTAATGCTTCACGGGTAAAGTAAACAATAATGGAAGCGTTTTGCGGACTATTAACATAAGTTTGAAATTGTCGTATCCCCTGAAAGCTGTTCAGATAACTTTCCATCTTAAGGCAAACCTCATTCAGTTGATTAATGGTGGTACCTGTTGGCAGAGAAACCCTGATGTATAATGTAGTTTCGCCCGAAGGCCGGTAATAGCTGCCTCGGCCCGAAATATGCTGCATAAACGGCCTGAGTGTCCCTCCGGCATATTTATCCAGCGGAATACGCAAATGCTCGTTGTAAAAATTGCTTCCCAAGGTGGAATTATACACTCTTGCCAAAAATGTTTCCTTTTCTATTTTTCCCGGAAGCAACTGGAATGGAATTCCAAAAGCGAGTATTAACGCAATGATAAAAACTGTTTTCCAGCGGTTTATAAACAAAATGCAGGCTTCATAAAACCTGTTGGCTGCCACTATTCTTCTCAGCCGCTTTTTTATTGTTATCTTTTTGCTTTGCTTAATACCCAGTCCTGCCATAAGTGAAGGGATAAACCACAGGGCAACCACCAATGATACTGCAAGGTTTATAATGGTAACCCAGGCAAAATCTATAAGATTTGCCCTGTCGGCCTCATCAAGAAAAAATATAACTACCAGTGCACCCAGGGTAGTAAGTGTGGCTCCCAGCATCGCCATAAAAACATGCAGAGATTTTCGGTGCATCAGGTAATTGGCCATCACTATATAATTGTCTATAATAATGCCTATACTTACCGTGATTCCTGCAATAGATACCAGATGAATCTCAACATTAAAAATGTAATAAAAAATAAATGCTATCGAAATATTAACCGTCAGGCTTACAATAATAAGCAGCAGATACCGCCAGCTTCGCTGTACCAGCAGTACAAATAAAAAGAGAAGCAAAATGGCAGCTGCCAGCCGTTGAGTGGTTTTGTTAATCTCCTTTCTAAGATATTCGCTGGAATCATACATTTTTATCAGTGCCCAGCCTTCGGGCAACTGTGCCAGGATTTTTTGCTCCTCCTTGTATATTGCATCTGCCAGCGCCAGTTGATTCGATAGCGGGGAAGCATAAATATTAACAGACACGGTATTCTTTCCATTAATTCTGAAATAACTCCCGGGCTGTTGTTCCGTTATTTCTAATTCGGCAACATCTTTTAAGGTTACAATTTTGCCGTTGACTTCAGTTACGGGAATATCTTTCCATACATTTTCCAAAGGTGCCTGGCCCGAAAAGGTTGCACTTACAGGAGTTGCAAGGGCAACAGTACCGGCTTCGCTATTCCCGGTTATTCCCAGCCCAGTAGTTTGCTGCCATTGGTTCAGCACCCCGGCTAGTTGGTAAGGGGAAAGACCGTAAAGCTTTAATTGTTCGCTGTTGTAAACAAACTTCCATTCATAGGGTGTTGCCCCAAAGGTTTCTACCCCCGAAATGTCTTTTACCCTGCTGAAGGTTTTCCTTATTTTTTTATCGGCATACTCTTTAAGGCTGTGCGCTGAAGCATTTCCGTTAAGGGTGTAGGAGATAAGCAACTGTTTATCATTGTTTTGCTCACTTCCGGTACTTATTCCGGGGTAGCCTACCTCTTCAGGAAAATGCTGCCATACATCTTTAATAATGGACAATATCTGAAAACGAAGCGTTTCTATATTGGCACCTGCTTCTGCTTCAACAGTAATGTTGCCATAGCCAAAACTGCTGTTGGATTCTATTTGCCTGATTCCTCCCATGGCTGCCATAGCCCCCTCAAGCACCGAGGTAACTTCGTGTTCAACTACTTGCGGTGCAGCCCCGGGATAGGTAAAAGCAACAGTTAAAGTACCGGGTTGCCGGCCGGGGTTTAATTTTACAGTTAGTTTAGTTACCAGGGCAAGGCCGGTAAAGGCAAATAGCACAAACAACATGTTCACCGTAAATGAACTGCTGCGCTTTTGCCCCTGTGTATGGCTGTATTCCACCATACTTCTATTTTACCGGGTTGCTTACAAGCACCGGAGCCTGATGCCCTATAGTGAGGTTGTTGCTCACAATTACCTGCTGCCCGGGCTTCAGGCCCTCATTAATGGTGTAATGTGTGCTGTTTTCGTAACCTGTTACCACATAATTCCAGATGGCATGGCCATCCTCCACAGTAAACACCACCTGTCGGTTTTGCCGGGCCAGCACAGCCTGCTTGGGTATTACCAACTGATTGGGAACAACGTTTTTAACTACCACTTTAACTTTCATTCCATCCATAAGCTTTCCGGATGTATTGGGCAGCACAGCCGACACGGTGAGCGTACCATGATTGCCTACCATAGGGTCGGCACCTGTTATTTTACCCCGAAAGCTTTGTCCGGACAGTGCTACCGGAAAAACTTCAATACCGGTGCCTGTTTGTATCAATGCTGCATCATGCTCCAGTACATCGAAAATAACTGTCATTTCGCGGGTATTCAGCAAGGTGCAAAAGTTTTTATACTCAGATGAAGGAGTGAAAGGCCTGGCCAACAGTCCGGCAACTATGCCGCTTACAGGAGCAGTTATGCGGGTGTTGGACAACTCGCGGCGGGCTTTGTTCAGTTCAAGCCTGGCCTGCAGCAGGCCGGAGCGCAGCATTGCACCCGATTTTACCTGATCGGGCAGCGAAGCAGTATCGTTGCTGTTGTAACCCGACAACAGCAATTGATCGTTGTAATTGATAAGTGCCTGCCTGTGATTGATTTCGGCCTGCGCAAGAGCATGTTGCTGCCGGTAGTCGTCTATCTGGCCAAGCAATTGCCCTTCGGCTACCCATTGCCCGTTTTGTACCAATACTTTTAACAGGTTGCCCTGCACCTCAAAGGGCACGATCGCCTTTTGCCCCGCCTGCAATGAACCGTTACACCAGATTTCGGTGGTGAAGTTTATTTTTTGTACAATGGAGGTTTCAACGTTTGCGGTGTCGTTTGATTGTAACTTTGCTACTGTATCTGTAACTGCAGAACTATCTCTACCGTTTGAACTGCAGCTTGCAACCAGAATTAAAAAAAACAGAAAACAAATGGTTCTTACAATTGCAGGCATAACTCAGATTAAAAATGTTAAACTATAAACTCCTGTAGAAAAAAATGCAAACAAAAACAAAATTAGCAGTTTTTAGCGTTGCTTAAGTAATTTTTCCTTTGCAAAACCCAAATATTGCCTTATGGAAGCAGTATCGCCTTCTTCAGGAATATACATATGATTTATCTGCATGTTTTTATCAAGCAAAAATAAATATGGCAGATTTAAGGTATCCGTAGGAAGCCCTGTACTTTTAACGCTGAAAACGGGGAACTGCAATCGGTTCATTCGTTTAAACTGATACAAATATGAAGGATTCTGGTAATATGCCAACAATAAAGTGTTCTGTTCATTAAACGAATTTTGAGCTAATATTTCCGAAAGGATCAAATCTACACACGAATTACAATTCAACTCGGTGTAACGTAAAACCAGCATAGTATTCATTGTAACACTGTCGAGCCTGATTCCTGCCTCCTTTTCTGTTTGCAATTCAAGATCTCTACTTAACACCATACCATTCGTATAAACCTGCCAAGCCGATATATTCTTCTGATTTTTATATAACTCTTTTAATGATGCAATCGCATTGTTATAAACAGCAGCATCAACACCCCGTTTACACCAAAAAAATCGTCCTCCTAATAATAAAGCCACCAAAGCAAGATTGAGAGCAAGCAGCAGCCAAATGGTTTGTTTCGTGTTTTTCATTGAGAAATGTTATTATTCTTTTAAAGTTACCAGCATAAGTACCGGGTTATCAGTTTCCTTAACCGATTTAAGCTGATTTAATAGCTCTGACCGTCTTTTTTCAGGTAAAAATTCAAAATCAAAATCTCCTTTATCCAATGCATCTCTAATTGTATATGCAGGCAAACTATAGCAAAATTTGTTATTGTATGAAGCTAAAGGGCTTACAACAAATAATAAATCCGAAACATTTTCATAACTCAGTTCAATGATAAAATTCTCATCAATTCTCATGTTATGGAAGCAGTAAAAATACCTTCCTACAAAATAATAAAGAAATGACAAATATGTATCGTTCATTATCGGCATTGAAACATAGGTGCATTTATTATTTTCTTTAGCATAGTCCAAGATTGTTTGTGGTGATATATGGTCAACAGGAATTTCATTGTGAAGCATTTGAAAATCCTTAAAATCTATATAAAAAGCAGGTTTTATTGATTTTCCTATAATGCTATATATAGTATCAATTCCTATTACAGGTGATATTAACACATTATTATTACTTTGATAAAAGGTATTATTCTTTATATTACAGGTTCTCCTCCGTAAATAAAACTTTGAAATATTTGAAATTGTATCATTAATCCATAAACTGTATTCTTCAACAGGACTTTTTTCCAAGCTAGTTGTAGATGTTGAAAATATTTCAGCACCATTTTCTGTTATATAAAATCGGCTTGGATTATATGAATTATAAGGTTTATTAATCGGTAAGGTACTTATAAGTACACCATTTTTATCTATCAAGTAAATCAGATTATAACCTAACAAATAAGTTCTTTCATCTTTAGTTACAGAAAAATCACGTATTTCAAGTATTTCATCTTTACCCTTACCCTCCTTTGTTTTCTTAAAAAGGAATTTTCCGGTATTTGAATACGCATGAAATTCATTATTCCAGGTACTTATAAGTATTCTGTTATCTGTCATCCAAAGCTTTGATATCGCATCAACAGGATTTGAATCTGTAGTTTCAATCTGTAAAAATTCAATATTTGTTACCAGATTGTGAAAATCAGTAATGTGATTGGTTTGTAGCGGATTTACAAGTATTACCTCATAATCAGTACTTTTTCCAGGATTATCACTATTAATGCAACCATTAAGCATGGTAGCAATGAATAATACTTTAGATAAAAAACTCATTTTAAGTAAATAGCCTATTGGCAGATTATTACTCTGTTTGAAGTAATGAGATGGTCTAATCCCTTTAGACAGTATTTAATACAAATATAATTGTTATTGTCAT